>CAIVXR010000268.1 GCA_903909925.1 uncultured beta proteobacterium
CGAGAATCTGAAAGCCAACTCGGTCTGCCTCACGCTCAGCATCTCTAGAATAGGAAAGCTGATTGTCGATAGCTACAGCCTGACCACCTTGCATTAAGCCGGCTGCAGCAGAGGGGTTGCGTGACATAGCCAAAGCACCTAGCACCATTCCAGCAATTGCAATCATCGTATTGGTAGATTGCTTATCCATTTGGCGAGCAAGATGGCGCTGCAATACATGCCCAGTTTCATGGCCCATGACTGATGCCACTTCTGAATCTGTCTCCGCACTCACTAATAGACCAGTATGAAAACCAATAAACCCGCCCGGCAAAGCGAAAGCATTAATGCTGCTATCTTTGACTGCAAATACTTCAAAGTTATACGCACCACTACCTTGTTCATTGGCCCCACCAAGCTGTAGTTGTTTAGCAGCCTGTAATAAGCGACGTTCCATTTGATTTAAAAAATCATAGATCGGCAAGTCATTTGAGTAATCTGGGTCAGGACGAATCTGGCGCATGATCATCTCACCGTACTTACGCTCATCGATTCGACTTAGCGAATCTCCACCAGGATCGCCCATATCAGGTAAAACAATATTAGGTTGATTTTGTAAAGTATTGCGATTAGGCAACTTAGATGATTTCGCATCAGGAGATTGCATTGCTCTGCCAATATTTTGGATAGCCGCAGAGTTGCCATCTACGGAAACATCGCCAACAGGGGCAGCTGCATAAGCAGGGAAAATACCCGAACATGACAGAGCTAGCATTAGCTGGAAAGCCAAAATGCGTTGCAAAAACGAGGTTTTTCTAACGATCTTTATATCCTGCATGCCTATATGGTAAAACTTATCCCATGAACAAACTAACTCATTTTGATGAAAGTGGCCAAGCCCATATGGTAAATGTGGGTGATAAAGCCTCTACCCATAGAATTGCTATTGCCACGGGCAAAATCAGTATGCTGCCTGAGACCTTCAAAATGGTTGAAGACGGAACCCATAAAAAGGGTGATGTGCTAGGTATCGCCAGAATCGCAGGTATTCAGGCCTCCAAGAAAACAGCAGATCTTATACCCCTATGCCATCCATTAGCCTTAACCCATGTAAGTCTTGAGTTTCAAACAAATTCAAAAGATAACAGTATCACCTGCCGAGTCAGAGTAGAAACAACCGGCCCCACGGGAGTGGAAATGGAAGCTCTCACCGCAGTCCAAGTTGCCCTCCTCACCATCTACGATATGGCAAAAGCGGTTGATAGGGGTATGGTGATGGGTGATGTGAAGTTACTTGAGAAGAGTGGCGGCAAGTCTGGGGCATGGAAAGCTATCAAAATTTAACCGCTCTAAAGCGGCTAAATTTTTACTATCGCTTATTACAAAATCTCTACTTAATGATTCTGCACTCAGATGGTAACAACTGAGGCAGTAGATTTGTCTCTGTAGACCTACAAGACCAACCACCTGCCCAAGTAGCACCTTCTGGCTTTGATAAATCAATTGGTTTGGGTGCATTAGCATCTGGCTCATTTGTTGGGATTAGATGTAACGTATTTTTACCTTCGGGAGCGACGCTCACC
>CAIVXR010000269.1 GCA_903909925.1 uncultured beta proteobacterium
CTCTTTGGTCTAAAGGCTTTGATGACCTCTTCATTGGTCTCGATATAAGGCCCGCCGATTAAATCAATGCAGTAAGGGACGGCGGCAAAGATGCCGGGAACAATGACTTTGCCAGTCTCGTCTTTTAGGCCTTCTAGTGTTTCAGCGATTGCTTTGGGTTGACCAGGCAAATTAATGACGAGTGCAGCATGTTCTTCAATTTCTCTCAATACTGCAACTTGTCTAGACAAAATTGCAGTCGGAACAAACTTGAGGCTAATTTGACGCATTTGTTCGCCAAAACCGGGCATTTCACGGGTTCCGGCTTCTAGAGTGGCCTCGGGGGTCACATCTCTACGAGATGGGCCTGTACCTCCTGTAGTGAGCACTAGATCGCACCCCATATCGTCTACCAATTCAACGATGGCTTCCGTGATGATTTCAGAGTCATCGGCAATAAGACGCTCATGAAATACACAGGGATTACTGATGGCTTTCATTAGCCAAGTCTGCAGAGCAGGGATGCCCTCATCTTGATATACGCCCTTGCTAGCTCGATCAGAGATCGAAATCAGGCCAATTTTGACCTCATTGGGGGAGCCTCGCTTTAGGTCTTCGGTATGCTTCATGTTTCTATTCTAGCTATTATTAGGACATGTTTACATATACATCTAGTCAGTTTCAAGAAATCGTCGATTTCTTGCTTAAGGAAGCCAAAAGAAGGGGGGCTTCGGACGCTGTTGCCGAGGTTTCTGAGGGCCAAGGCTTATCGGTAACAGTCCGCAAGGGTGAGGTCGAAACCATAGAGCAAAGCTTAGATAAGCAGGTCGGAGTCACGGTATTTTTAGGGCATCGCCGTGGTAATGCCAGCACAAGCGATTTTTCTAAAGCCTCTTTGAAAGCAACCGTTGATGCTGCATATCATATTGCCGAGCACACCGCTGAAGATACTTGTGCTGGACCAGCCGAACGTGAGCTCTTAGAAAAAAATCCTCGTGATTTAGATTTATTTCATCCATGGAATATTGATGCAGCACATGCAGTTGAAATTGCTCGCACGGCAGAAGGTGCAGCATTTTCAGTGAGCAAACAAATTCAGAATAGCGATGGTGCATCTGTATCAGCGCATCATGCGCATTTCATGATGGGTACAAGTCACGGTTTTATGGGCGGCTATCCATTTTCTCGCCATTACATTTCTTGTGCGCCGATTGCAAGTGAGGGCGGCAAGCAATCGAATATGCAACGGGATGACTGGTATTCCACTTCACGCATACCAGAAGAATTAGCTGACCCTGCCATGATTGGTCGATATGCAGCACAGCGGGCGTTATCACGCTTAAAAGCGCGTTCATTGACAACGCGCCGTTGCCCTGTCATTTTTGAGGCGCCATTGGCTGCTGGACTCTTGGGGGGCTTAGTGCAGGCTGTATCTGGCGGCGCACTTTATCGACGCTCAAGTTTTTTATTAGATAGCCTTGGTAAGCAAGTCCTTCCAAAACATATCAGCCTTTTTGAAAATCCTCATCTGATGTCGATGACAGGTAGCGCACCTTTCGATGAGGAGGGTGTGAAGACATCTCCACGTACCGTTGTGGACAAAGGGATCTTAGAGGGATATTTTTTATCCACGTATTCAGCGCGTAAATTGGGTATGAAGACTACTGGTAATGCCGGTGGCGCACATCATTTAAAACTCCAGAGCAAGAAAACTCCTAAAGGTGGCTTGCCTGCTTTGCTAAAAGAAATGGGAACAGGCCTTCTGGTTACCGAGTTAATGGGGCAGGGTGTGAACTACGTGACCGGAGATTATTCACGTGGTGCTTTTGGCTACTGGGTTGAAAATGGTCAAATTCAATACCCAGTTGAAGAGCTCACGATTGCTGGTAATTTACGCGATATGCTGATGGATATTGCCATGATTGGTAGCGATACTTTGATCCGGGGCACTAAAGAAACGGGCTCAATTTTGATTGGCTCGATGACAGTTGGTGGAAAATAAATACTGAAAGGGGATAGAAATGCAAAGACGTTCATTTTTAAAGAAGGCAACCATTGGGGCTGGAGTAGCCGCCATCGGCACACCGGTGATTGCACAAAGTTTGCCAACGCTCAATTGGCGTTTGGTATCTAGCTTTCCTAAATCTTTAGATACCTTGTTTGGTGCGCCTGAGGTATTTGCCAATTCATTACGCAAGGCTACCGATGGAAAATTTAATGTCAAAGTATTTGCTGCTGGTGAAGTTGTGCCTGCCCTGCAAGTGCTAGATGCAGTTCAGAATGGCACTGTTGAATGCGGTCATACAGCAAGCTATTACTACTTAGGCAAGAACAGTGCTTTTATATTTGATACGGCAGCTCCTTTTGGCATGACTGCACGTCAGCAATCAGCATGGATGCTGCATGGTAACGGTATGAAGCTGATGCGTGAGCTCTATGCAAGTTATAACATCGTGAATTTCTTGGGTGGACAAACAGGCACTCAAATGGGCGGCTGGTTCCGCAAAGAAATTAAATCCCCTGAAGATCTCAAAGGCTTAAAGTTCCGCATTGCTGGTTTTGCAGGCCAGGTGTTGGCCAAGTTAGGAGTTGTTCCGCAGCAACTACCGGCTGGTGAAATCTATTCGGCTCTTGAAAAGGGCACGATTGATGCTGCTGAATTTGTTGGGCCTTACGATGATGAAAAACTAGGTTTAGCAAAGGTAGCCAAAAATTATTACTATCCTGCATTTTGGGAAGGTGCTGCGGGGCTTTCTTTCTTGGTGAATAAGAAGCAGTGGGATTCTTTGCCGCCAGCGTATCAAGCGGCTTGGGAAGCAGCTTGTTTTGAGGCTCATTTAGACATGTGTGCTAAATATGATGCTTTAAATCCACCAGCATTACAGCGCTTACTTGAAAGCGGTGCAGTCTTGCGTAAATTCAATACCTCAGTAATGGATGCCTGTTTCAAGGCCAGTCAAGAAACCTATGCAGAGGAGGCTGCCAAGAATCCTCAGTTCAAAAAGATTTTTGATGACTATCGCGTATTTAGGAATATGGAAGCGCAATGGTTTAATGTGGCGGAGCAAGCTTTTGCACAATATAGCTTCAATAAGAAGCTTTAATCAGCAAACTTGCTTACAAACCAAGGACTCTTGCGAGTCCTTTTTCTTTTCCTGGCTCAATCGGTACTACACTAAACCAATGAACCTTTCCGTCCTTTGGCAGCGTATCAAGCATCATCC
>CAIVXR010000270.1 GCA_903909925.1 uncultured beta proteobacterium
AAATTACCAATCAAAGTATTTTCGATTCTTAAGCCAGGTGCATTAATGCGCGTAGTGCAGGGTGAATCTGAGGGTACTTTGGTGCACGTTTAATAGGAGGCCTGATGTCTGCAGCAGAAATTAAATCCACAACCGATCAAAAGATGCAAAAGTCTCTTGAGTCTTTGAAAAGTAGTTTGGCAAAGATTCGCTCTGGGCGTGCTAATCCCGGAATTTTGGAGCACATTCAGGTCGAGTACTACGGCAATCCAACTCCTTTGGGCCAGGTTGCTAGTTTAGGTTTAGCAGATGCTCGCACCATTAACGTACAACCATTCGAAAAGACTATGGTTGCAGCAGTTGAGAAGGCGATACGGGATTCCGATTTGGGCTTAAACCCAGCATCACAAGGCACCGTAATCCGGGTTCCAATGCCTGCTTTGACAGAAGAGCGTCGTCGTGAGTTAACTAAGGTTGTAAAAAGTGAAGGCGAAGATGCAAAGATTGCTGTGCGCAATTTACGCCGTGATGCTAATGAGCATTTGAAGCGTTTGACTAAAGATAAAGAAATTTCTGAGGACGATGAGCGGCGTGCAACTGATGATATTCAGAAGATGACAGACAAGGCAGTTGTAGATATCGACAAAATCATCTCTGAAAAAGAAAAAGAGATCATGACGGTTTAAGAGCCCGATTGAATTTAAGTTGCCCATGACTCAACACCTCAGTTCAACCCAGGATATTCCAGGGCTAAGCGCGGTTCCCCGCCATGTGGCAATCATTATGGATGGTAATGGCCGATGGGCCGGCAAACGCATGATGCCTCGGGTAGCTGGTCACTCTGAAGGTTTGTCTGCGGTTCGTAAGATTGTTCAAGAGTGCCACCGCAATGGTGTTCAGTACCTCACTATTTTTGCATTTAGTTCTGAGAATTGGCGTCGCCCTCCTGAAGAAGTAGGCTTTTTGATGAAGCTATTTCTCAAATCTCTCAAAGGCGAAGTCTCACGTCTTGTAGAGAATGGTATTCGCCTGCGTGTGATTGGCGATCTCAGTCGTTTCGATTCAGCAATACAAGAAATGGTGCAGTTTTCACAAGAAAAGACTGCTGGATGTAAAGCAATACACTTAACGGTTGCTGCGAACTACGGCGGCCGCTGGGATATCTTGCAAGCTATGCGCCGTTGCCTAGAGGTCAATCCTAATTTAAAGCCAGAGCAAGTGACTGAAGAGTTACTGCAACCTCATCTTTCAATGGCTTATGCTCCAGAACCAGATTTATTCATCCGGACTGGGGGCGAGCAGCGGGTGAGCAATTTCTTGCTGTGGCAGCTAGCTTATACAGAGCTATATTTCACAGATGTATTATGGCCAGAGTTTGACGAAGTAGAGCTGCGTAAAGCGTTTGATTGGTTTAGTCAGCGCGAGCGCCGTTTTGGTCGCACCAGTGCTCAGCTTGCTTCGCAAGCCATGAGCGATGCAGTCTGATTCTTTAAACACATCACCCATGCTCAAAACCCGAGTTATTACTGCCCTTGTTCTGTTAGCAGTATTTTTACCTCTCCTCTTTCTATTGCCGCCCGTTTATATCGGCACATTCTTCTTAGTAGCCTTATTGGCCGCTGCATGGGAATGGAGCACTTTGCTGGCTCCACAAGCCAGTCGAGCTGCTTGGTTGTACGCATTATTTTGTTTAGCAGTCATTTTATTTTTGCTAGGCATGCAAAACGCTACTTGGCAATTTGCATTACTACTCTTATCAGTCATCTTTTGGTTTTTTGTGGCGCCATTTATTTTGGCAAAAGGCATCAACCTGTCTTTACAAAAGTTACGCCCATTTTATGTGGTGCTCGGTTTGATTTTATTGCCAGCAACTTGGTTTTCATTAGTATTCTTGCGCGAGCTGGGCTTAGTATTTTTATTGACTACTATGGCTTTAGTTTGGATCGCTGATATTGGCGCCTACTTTGTTGGTAAGGCATTAGGCAAGCGCAAGCTAGCTGTACAAATCAGTCCAGGCAAGTCAGTTGAAGGGGCGATTGGCGGTCTTGTGCTGTCTTATGGCTATGCATTACTCTGTGTGCTCTATTTGCCTTTTGAATCCAGTCTGTTTGGTGCCTGGGCAATTCGTTTTGGTTGGGTGCCGATGTTTTTGATGGTGACAGTCTTAGTGGCCTTCAGTATCTTTGGGGATTTATTTGAATCTCAGTTAAAGCGTTTAGCTGGAGTCAAAGATAGCAGTCATTTGTTGCCGGGCCACGGTGGCGTGCTCGATCGCGTTGATGCATTGATTCCAACGATGCCAATTGCAGCGTTACTAGCAGGATTCGTGTGATGACAATAAAGCATATCGCTATTCTGGGATCGACAGGCTCGATTGGCGTGAATACTCTGGATGTAATTCGTGCACATCCAAACCGATTCAAGGTCGCTGCTCTGACAGCGGGCAAACAAATTGATCGATTGGCACAGCAGTGCGCTGAATTTAAACCTGCTATTGCAGTTGTCTCTGACGCTGATGGGGCATCTCGACTAGAGAAACTATTGCTTGAGAAAAAAATCAATACGCAAGTTCTATATGGTCCTCAAGCGCTTGTGAGCGCTGTTACAGATTCAGGCTGTGACACTGTGATGGCTGCGATAGTAGGTGCGGCTGGTTTAGTGCCTACCTTAGCTGCTGCTAAAGCAGGCAAAAGAGTGTTACTTGCCAACAAAGAAGCTTTAGTCATGTCCGGCAATTTATTTATGCAAGCGATGAAGGAGGGCGGAGGCGAACTGCTGCCAATCGATAGTGAGCACAATGCCATCTTCCAATGTCTTCCCCCTCAATTTTCCAAAACACCAAACCCAAGCCTGGGTGTGGAAGAGTTGTGGTTAACTGCCTCAGGCGGCCCCTTCAGAAATACTCCTTTGGAGCAATTGGGAGGCATTACACCTGATCAAGCCTGTGCTCATCCAAATTGGGTAATGGGTAGAAAGATTTCAGTCGACTCAGCCACCATGATGAATAAGGGTCTTGAAGTGATTGAGGCTTTTTGGTTATTTGGTTTGCCTTTAGAAAAAATTAAAGTATTAATTCATCCTCAAAGCGTAGTGCATTCTATGGTGCGCTACCGAGATGGTTCTGTGATTGCACAATTAGGTCAGCCCGATATGCGCACTCCAATTGCCTATGGTTTAGCGTGGCCAGAGCGTATTGAAGCTGGTGTTGCACCTTTGAGTTTGACTCAATTGGCAGCCTTGAGCTTTAACGAGCCAGATTTGATCCGTTTTCCTTGCCTGCCTTTGGCTTTCGCAGCAGCAAAAGCGGGAGGTACAGCACCTACAGTTCTGAATGCAGCAAATGAAATTGCAGTAGCCGCATTCTTAGATGGAGGTATATCTTATTTGCATATTCCCGTAGTAGTCGAGAAGGCGTTGAATGCTATGCCAGTTGTCAATGCAGACTCCATCGAATGTATTTTGGAGATTGATACACAAACTAGAAAAGTAGCACGTGATTTTATTTAGGCTATCAGCCTTCCATTCAAATCAGTAATTAGGAATTTATTTGCAGGCACTCATTACTCTTGCTGCATTTTTGGTCACCTTAGGTGTGCTCGTGAGCTTTCATGAGTTCGGACATTTTCTAGCTGCCCGTTTATGTGGAGTACGCGTACTTCGATTTGCGGTCGGCTTTGGTAAACCCTTGTTCACTTATGTTGCAAAAAATAAGACAGAGTGGGTGATTGCCTCTATTCCTCTGGGCGGTTACGTTAAGTTGTTAGATGGTCGGGATCGTCAGCAAACGATTACTGTCAAAGAGGAGTCAGAGGCTTTTGATCGCAAGCCACTTTGGCAGCGCTCCCTGATTGTTGCGGCCGGTCCATTCGCCAACTTTTTCTTGGCAGTAGCTTTGTTTGCTGTGATTTACGTATCTGGTGCTCCACAGTTACCTGCGATCTTGAAGGCCCCACCTGAAAATTCAGTGGCTGCCAAATTGGGGGTGCTTGAAGGGGATCGGGTCATTGCATGGCAGAGTCTGCCGAATTCAAACTCAGCACCCCTTTCTAGTGAATTTGAACCGGTTCCAAGTTGGAATGCTTTGCGCTGGATTCTTTTGGACGTTCTTACTGCTAAAACTGGATTTGCCTTGGAAATGCAGACTCCTTCGGGTACCAGCTACATTCAGACCTTTTTGGCCAAGGATTTGCCAGAACAAAGCCCTCAAAATGACCTGATGTTAGCCCTTGGTATTTTGCCCAAGTCAGTACCTCTGGCGCAGTGGGGGGAGCTAAAGCTGGGGCCGTTTGATGCCATCGGGTTTGCTGCCGAGAGGGCTTGGCTAATTACTAAGGTCTCCATGAGGCTAATGGCTGGAATCTTCACCGGAAATACCTCCTTAAAGCAGTTGGGAGGCCCTTTGAGTATTGCAGATATGGCGGGTAAGTCTGCTCAAGTAGGTTGGCAGCCTTTTTTTGCATTTTTAGCACTTATTAGCATTAGCATTGGCTTGCTCAACTTACTCCCTTTTCCGATGTTAGATGGGGGTCAGCTACTGTATGATGCATGGGAGTTGGTCGCTGGTAAGCGGGTATCGATTTCGATGCAAGAACAGTTCCAAAAAGTGGGCTTTCTGTTATTAATTTCGCTATCTCTTCTGGCCTTATTTAACGATTTACAACGCTACTTTTCGCCTTGAAATTTCTGACCTCACCATTTCGCATTTCTGCCCGTTTCATTGCTCAGCTTTTGTTGATATTTTCTGTCGCGCTCAGTTTGAATATTTACGCAGCCGAATCTTTTGTTGTAAAAGATATTCGCATTGAAGGGTTGCAACGCGTAGAGCCAGGAACGGTATTTAGTTATTTACCGGTGCAAGTTGGAGATACCTTCACTGAAGAAAAGGGCGCAGAAGCAATTAAGGCCTTATATAGCACTGGCTTTTTTAGAGATGTGCAAATTCAGGCTCAGGGCGATATTCTGATTGTGATTATTGAAGAGCGTCCAACCATCTCTCGTATTGAATTTACGGGCATGAAAGAATTTGATCAAGAAAATATTCGTAAATCACTAAAAGCAGTTGGGGTAGCAGAAGCGCGTTTTTATGACAAGGCCTTAATTGATAAATCTGAGCAAGAATTAAAGCGAGCATATGTCGGTAAGGGCATGTATGCAGCAGAAATTGTCGCAACTGTGACGCCGCTTGAGCGTAATCAAGTGGCAGTCTATTTCAATATTGATGAAGGCCCAGTTGCCAAAATTCAAGAAATTAACTTTATTGGTACCGAAGCATTTAGCGAAGGTACTCTGAAAAGTGAGATGCAGCTCAAGACCGGCG
>CAIVXR010000271.1 GCA_903909925.1 uncultured beta proteobacterium
AATACTGCTTGAGATAAACGAAACACTGAACTGAGATTGGTATCAATCACATCAGTCCACTCTTCAGATTTCATGCGCATCGCCAAGTTGTCACGTGTGATGCCAGCGTTATTCACCAAAATATTGATGCCGCCATGATCCTTCACAATTTGCTCGATCATTTCTTCACAAGCATTAGGAACGGTAACATTCAAAACCAAACCACAACCACCCGAAGGCTTTAAGCGTGCATCAATAGCTTTAGCACCATCAGCAGAAGTTGCAGTACCAATGACTTTGGCGCCACACTTAGCTAACTCATCTGCGATCGCTTGACCGATACCTCGCGAGGCGCCAGTTACCAGAGCAATTTGTCCGCTTAAGTCGAGATTCATATTTGTCTTTCGCTATATCAATAGTGATTATTTTAAGGTAGCGAGCACTTCATTTAAGCTAGCCTCGTCAAATACCGGCACACCAGTTACCTGATCATTGATTCGCTTGGTTAAACCAGCCAATACTTTGCCAGGACCGCACTCTACTACCTGAGTAATGCCTTGGGTAGCCATTGCTTGAATCGTTTCTTGCCAGCGAACTGGCTTAGCAGCTTGGCGCACTAAGGCATCTTTAATTGCGCTGGGATCGTTCAAGATTTCAACATCAACGTTATTGATCACAGAGATTGTTGGCGCTTGAAATTCAATCTTCGCAAGATAGCTTTTGAGTTTTTCAGAAGCAGGTTGCAGTAAAGAAGAATGAAAAGGTGCAGATACTGGAAGCGGCAATGCGCGTTTAGCACCCGCAGTTTTGAGTAACTCGCAAGCTTTGGCGACAGCATCACTAGCACCAGCAATCACGACTTGTCCAGGCGCATTAAAGTTCACGGCCTCAACGACACCGCCAGATACAGTACTGGCTTCTGCGCAGACCTTAATGACGGTTGCATCATCTAAACCTAAGATCGCCGCCATACCACCCGTGCCTACAGGCACAGCAGTTTGCATTGCCTCTGCACGAAAACGCACTAAAGGAACAGCATCTTTGAAGGAGAGAGCGCCAGCAGCAACTAAAGCTGAGTACTCTCCGAGACTATGGCCAGCCATCACCTTTGGTACCTGTCCACCAGCAGCTAACCAGGCACGATAAAAGGCTACGCCAGCAGTCAACATCACCGGTTGAGTATTAGTTGTTAAGGAGAGTGCTTCTGCAGGGCCTTCAGCAATTAACTTCGCAACATCTTCACCTAAGGCTTCTGAAGCTTCTTGCAATGTTGCACGCACTTCAGGGCGCTCAGAAATGGAATTGAGCATGCCGACAGATTGGGAGCCTTGTCCAGGGAATACGAATGCAAATGTCATGTGATTAATTTAGAAAGTAATGAAGAGAATTGTTCTAATACTTGAGGGCAACTGCACCCCAAGCAAAGCCACCACCAACACCTTCTAATAAAAGATGTTGGCCACGCTGAATTTGACCAGAGCGCACACCAGCGTCTAGCGCCAAAGGAATCGAGGCGGCAGAAGTATTGCCGTGCTCATGCACTGTCACAATCACTTTATCCATGGACATACCCATTTTCTTAGCGGTGCCCTCCATGATGCGGATATTAGCTTGATGTGGAACTAACCAATCAATTTGCTCTGACTTGAGATTGGCTTTTTCTAAAACTTCGTGAGCTACCTGCTCTAATACTTTGACTGCTAACTTGAATACTGCTGGGCCATCCATCGTCATAAATGGAGATCCATGAAACCCGCCATTACCAGAGCGTCCAGGTACACAGAGAATATCGCGTTGGCTACCATCAGCGTGTAATGCAGTTGATAGAATGCCAGGCTCTTTCGAGGCCTCTAATATGACTGCGCCAGCACCATCACCAAATAAAACGCAGGTACCGCGGTCTTGGAAGTTCAAAATACGAGAGAAAGTCTCAGCGCCAATCACCAATACTTTTTTATAGGAACCAGTTCGAATAAAGGCATCGGCAATGGCCAGCGCATAAGTAAAGCCAGCACAAACTGCTTGCACATCAAATGCAGCACAGGCTGTATGAGCGCCTAACTTATCTTGGACGACACAAGCCGTACTTGGAAAGCCACCTAAATGATCGGGCGTAGAGGTTGCCAAGATGATGAGGTCTAAATCTTCTGAGGTAATGCCTGCACTCGCTAATGCAGCTTGCGCAGCTTTCACGGCTAGGTCACTTGTGAGTTCGTTTTCAGCAGCAAAGTGGCGTGCAGAAATTCCACTGCGAGTAGTAATCCACTCATCACTCGTCTCTAAACCATTCTTCGCTAATCGCTCCACCAAGTCTTGATTGGTTAAGCGCTGCTCAGGAAGATAACTTCCAGTTCCAGCTACTCTTGCAAAGGTACTCATTCTTTTGTCTCCACCGCAAAGGCTGCGGCAATGCGATCAACCATGCGATTCTTAGAAGCTTCATAAGCACGCTCTAGGGCAAAGCCAAATCCAAAGCGGTCGGCTGAACCGTGGCTCTTAATGACACAACCGCGTAGACCTAACAATACAGCACCGTTGTAACGACGATGATCTACGCGCTTACGAACTCGCAGCAATGGCACCATAGCGCATATAGCCATTAATTTGGTAAGCCATGAGCGATTAAATTCGGTACGAATCAAGCCACTCATCATTTTTGCCAAGCCCTCGCTGGCCTTTAAAACTACATTGCCAACGAAGCCATCGCACACCACAATATCCGTAGTGCCTTTAAAAATATCATTGCCTTCTACGTTGCCATAAAAGTTTAAATTACTTTGGCGCAGCAACTCACCAGTTTGCTTAACTACTTCATTACCCTTGATCACCTCTTCGCCAATATTGAGAAGGCCAACGGAAGGATTTTGTTTACCATCCACTACCTGAACCATGACACTCGCCATTTGCGCAAATTGCACCAGATGCATTGGTTCGCAATCAGCATTAGCGCCTAGATCAAGCATCGTCGTGCCAAGTCCTAACTCATTTGGGATGGCAGTTGCAATTGCTGGACGATCAACACCATCCAAGGTTTTGAGGATGTAACGAGAAATGGCCATGAGTGCGCCCGTATTACCAGAGGAGATCACTGCATCAGCCTTACCCTCTTTAACCAGCTCAATCGCTACGCGCATAGAAGAATCTTTTTTACGACGCAAAGCGACTTCGATGGGATCATCCATCAACACCACTTCGCTTGCTGGAACAATTTGAATGCGACCCATGTGAGTAGAGGGGGATTTATTCAAGGCTTGCTTAATTAAATCGGCATCACCCACGAGGGCAATTTTTACATCAGAATGTTTTTCTAGAAAATCGCAGGTAGCAGGAACCGTCACGACGATTCCATGATCTCCGCCCATGGCATCAATAGCTAGAGTGACGCTCATAAACTCATTGATTGCTGCAAGTGATTTATTTAAGAAAAAAGCGGCTTTTTATGGAGCCGCTTCGATCTATTTAGACTAAAAAATTAGTCGTTTTTAGTTTTAACAACTTTACGGCCACGATAGTAGCCATTTGGTGAAATGTGGTGACGCAAATGAGCTTCACCAGTTGTGGCTTCAACAGCCGTAGCAGGTGCGGTCAAAAAGTCGTGCGCACGATGCATGCCACGTTTGGAAGGTGATTTTTTATTTTGTTGGACGGCCATATTGAACTCCTAAGCAAGGCGATATTCTAGCATGAGAAAGCCTCTAAATGCTTGATTTATCTATAGAGAATACTTAAAACAACAGGAAAAATAGAGCCCTCTTTATGAGTTTTTCTTCATATTTTTCAAGATGTTAAAGGGATTTTCACGTTCATCTAAGCCCCCCTCTTCATCCTCAAGCCCAAACACTGTGGCATGGGGTTCACAAAAGTCCTCTGGATGCTTTGGAATTAAAGGTAAAGACAATAAAACCTCGTCTTCTATCGTCTCCAAGAGGTTGAAATGCTGGCTGGCCACTAGCGGCTCCTGCTCCTCGTCTTCAAGCGGATAAGCCTCTGCATCAGCCTCTGAGGCGACCAATACAAAGCGGCGCTTCTCATCTAAATCCACAGTGCAGTCTTGTAAACAACACTGACACACTAAATGTAAGCACCCTTTTAAGCTCATTTCGAGAATTTGGTGAGACTCGCTGCCAGGTGAATCCTCAAAATGGGTCTTTATGTGCCAGGCAAAACCATCCCCTGAATGAATGCTGGAGGCCTCCTCGGCAAGCCTTGGCATATCGGTAAGAGACAAAAAGCCTGCACCTTGATAGGACTGTGGGGCACAAAAATCGACCTTTTTTAAAGCAGTAGGTTCGGCAGATAGCTGGACTTGAGGTAAAACTTGATTACGATTCATGGCATCAGTCTAAATCAAGGTACCCACGAAAGTCAGCGGCAATGAGTAATTTAATCTATTCACCCAAAAATCCACTTCTTATTCTGGCGTCTACGTCGGCGTATCGCAAAGAACTCCTCGAGCGTTTGCGTATTCCTTTTGAGGTGGTCTCTCCCAAGGTAGATGAAACACCGCTGACTGGAGAAAGTACTCTTGAATTAGCCTTACGCCTTGCAAACGCAAAAGCTGCAGCAGTATCTACGGAATATCCAAACGCTTGGGTCATCGGCTCTGATCAAGTTGCAGATTTATGTGGGGCTGCCATTGGTAAACCCGGAAATTTCGAGAGAGCCTTAGCGCAACTACAACTCATGCGCGGCCAAACGGTAACTTTTCATACAGCACTTTGCTTATTGAAGGGTGACGTACAAACTACGTTAAATGTTCCCACTGAAGTGACTTTTCGCAAACTCTCTGATGATGTTTTAGAAAGTTATTTGTTGGCAGAAGAGCCTTATGACTGTGCTGGTAGCGCC
>CAIVXR010000272.1 GCA_903909925.1 uncultured beta proteobacterium
ACATCGATTTGACGCAATAAGGTGACGATTTGCTCGGGTTTAAGACGTTGGCCTTTTGCCATATTTAGCACTCCTTTAAGGTGAAGATTATCAAAAATCATCTCTTCTGGAGTGGTACTAAAAATCAGGTCAGTTCACTTTGGCAGATCAGCAGCCTGGTAAAAAGGTAACCGGTAATGGCAAAACCTATACGATTGGCGTTGCTAACGGATATCTGGAAAAAGTTACAAAGACAACAAGTACTTTGGCTGATTTAGATGGGCCTGATATTAAGCTCTATTTCAATGGTAATAATGTGTCTGGCCGTAGCCCAACTCAAAATGTGTACTACGAAATTACTCGTCTAGAAAATGGAACTGGCCGCACCTTAGCTTCTAATGAGTGGGCTTCATTTGTTGCACATTGGAACAACACAACTTCTGCATTTGACATTAGCGCCTATCAGATCTGCGGTAACAACTGTAATGTTACTCCGCTATCTACCACCCGTTCATTCTCATTGGCTACATTAATCGGCAATTCTTATCAAGCCAATAGTTTTGGTGGCTGGCAGGATGGCACCGGTATTAACTTTTGGGGCCCTCTAACCAATGCAAACGGTAGCGCAGTTACTGGTTCAGCTCCTGTAAATCGTGAAATTACTCGCAGAGTCGCTCCTGATGACGCTTCTCTAGGACGCCTTTCTTGCGTAGATTGGAATTGCCCATACTTAGATGGTTCTGGTGTTCAGCAAATGAATCGTCCAAGCAATTACCCATTCCAAGCAAGCGATATCAAAACCTTTAACTGGAATTCAACTACTGGTGTACCAAACTATGTGCGTGGTGACTCTGTTGGTTCTGGTGGTAGCGTAATAACAAGCCCGGTTTATGCATTCCAGAATTCTGATCCTGCCGATACCTCGACCTACCAGGTGAATTTGTATCCAACGAGTAGTTTGGATGCCCTGAAATGCTCGAATAACTCTAGCCGTTATTGCTCTCCTGGTGACTATAACTCCACCTATACAGGTGATTACTATCGCTGGAAGACAGGAGCATCCTATACCAAGAATGTATATCTAAAGGACGATGCAAATGGTGGAAAAATTGTCAGCTTTGACCCTCCTATGAGCTTTACTTACACTGTGCCAGCTAGCCCTGCTATTGGCATTGACAGTCGTTATGCTGGCAAAAAAGTTTTATTGCAAAGCCCTGGTCAAGGACAGATTTGGTTCCCTAGCCATTGCGTATCTGTTGCAACAGGTAAGACTATCGATTGCAATAGCAATGATGCTTCTAAAGAATGGGTAACCGATGTCTATATTCCTACTGTTGAAGGTGCGGATGGAATGGTGACTTTGGTAGATGCAAATGGTGCAGAAACTTCAACCAAGTACTTAGTGAAGTGGACCAATCGTGGAGCGGTGCTAGCAAAGGCAGCCTCATGCCCTGACTTAACTCTGCCTGTCAATAACGGCTCTGCATTGCCCACTATTTCAGATTGGCAAGATCCTACTAACTCTAGCTCTGCCAATTATCTGGGTACCAATTGGATTAGCGCTCCTGCTGGCACAACTCCAAGAGTGATTCATGGGGTAGTGCAGTAAGCGTTACTATTCACAGAACTCTACGATTCCCTCTCGCGCCAGCTCATTTAATCTGGGCTTGAGGGACTCAAAGATGCTTTGATAGTAATTAGATAGTTCTGACGAATTACAAGTTGCTTGAGGCTGAATTGCTGCGACTACGCAGCAATTTTTTTGCCCTGCTTTTCCTAAGCCACTACGCTCAAATAGGATATCTTTTAGATCCCTCATTGCAGTTTTAGTGCTGGCATTTCTGGAGGTCTCTTCATTACGTAAGGTTTGCTCTCGCAGTTTTTGAGAGCTGATAAATGGATCTTCTGCACTAGCTTGCGCTGATCTTGATCCAACTGAAAAAATACTACTACGAGGCTGTCTTATTAACTGAGGTTGAGAGGGGGCCACTGTTGAATTTGCTGCAGAGCTAGGGGTGGTTTTGCTGGGGGTGAACGATTGGCTGGAGGAGCTTGCCCATAAGGCTGCAATAGTACTACGCCCCTTTTTTTCATTAGCATGCTGCACCCAAGTGCGATGGGGCTGATAAAAGTCAATCGACATCAGCCAAAAATGAATGATGGCTATCAATAGCGCCAGGATCGCTATGCCGATATATCTTTTGAAGTTGATGGCATGCATTGAGTCTATTGCCAATTGGCTTGATCAAATGCCTTTATCTTTAGCTGAAGCGATATAGCCCCATGCACGCGATCACCCACTGTTGGAATTACAAAGACGTTAGCGCCTACCCAATCACCTTCCCAAGTTAGTGCTGGAAGTGCTGCCGGAAACCAACCGCCATTATTGGTTGAGGAGTAACCATTAAAGCCACCAATCACGGCACCCACTTTGATAGGACCAATCGCAATCGGCTGGTAATAAACACCAGCATAGTTTGAGTAAGCGCGATCACTGTTATAAAAGCGACCAGCTGTCACTGAGGCAACAGTATTGAAGCGGTACTCTAGGCCTCCACCCCAATTACCCCCATTCAAATTCTTATCCTGTTGAAAGTGGTAAGAGACCATGCCAGGATTGACCCATAGCTGGCTTTTACTCTCTGGTTGAACGATTTGAAATAAATCATCATCAGCAAAAGAGGGTACGCCGCCAACTACAGTTACAAGGCAAAGAAAGATCTTTGCAATACCAATTTTGCGAATCATAGCCATGCGCTTATTTTTTATTAGAGGGACTGGATTTATTGCCCGCTTTACTGAGTTTGAAGTCGAGCTTTTGGCCTTCATAGATCAGGGTAGCTGATTCATCACCAATGCTTTGCAAGGTGAGGCCTTTGCCTAAATTCTCACCAACGCTAATGGCATTCGTTGGCTTGCCATCAATTTCAAAAATAGC
>CAIVXR010000273.1 GCA_903909925.1 uncultured beta proteobacterium
AACTGCCATTAAGTCCGAATTTAGTCCTTGTAAAGCCGTAACCATTCCTGTTGGAGGTGGCTCAGGCTGAAGTCGGGTAGGAGGAGGAGCAATTCTGCCCTCGCTATCTGTTTGCTTATAGCGCAATACAGGCATCGATTTAATATTGGCTTGATTCCACTCATCCTCATGGCCTTCATCTTGACCTTCAGCTACTAGCCATTTAGCCTTAGGTGCTAAAGCTACTGATTCTGTAAGGGCTGTTGACCAGAAGTTATACATACGCTGTGGGTCTTTAGCCATTCTTGTAAGGCCGAACTTCTTTTTCTTGCTATCAACAATCAATTGCTGACCATAAACAGGGATAATTGGAATATATCTACCGACCCAATCACGCTCCTCTAGGACTTGCATTCCAGTTACTTTAGCCCATTTAATTTGTTTTTTTACTGTTTCACGCTCGGACACAACATAGATTCCTGCGTCCAACATATCCGATTCTGAAGGTTTTTCATCGGCAAAACAGGTAGTTCCATCAGATAGTAATAAGAGTTTAGTGCGAACTCGGACAGTATAAAAGTACTCTGCGATTCTAATGTCCTCTTTAGTAATCCATTCGGATTGACTGTCGCCTGTGCCTCTAGCGTTAAAACCACCGCCATCGTCAGCGCCTGGATAAAGCTTACGGAAAGATTCTTTACTAATAACTTCGGTAATAAGGCATTTTTCTGCATCTGAACCATCAGGCTCCGTTGAATTAGGGTCGAAATACACCATAAAAGGGTTTTCGATACGCTTAATATAAAGCTCCTGATACATTGCTTTTGGGTTTGGATAATCATGAATAACCCTGAAGTAACCCCAACCCATACGGACTGCATAAGAAAAAGCATTGTCATAAGCTGCATCGGCATCAGATTGGTTTTCAATATGGCGCAATAAGCCAGTAACCACTTCTGCTACATTCTCGTCAGACTCGGTATTCATACCATGAGCCTTCATCCGAGGTCTTTGCATTCTTTGTTGATTTTCTATTTGACGGCAATAAGCATCAATTTTGTTAATGGTCAAATATGGTCTAGATTCCAGCAATCGGCTGTTTTGAATCTCTACTGGCCATTGGTCGCCACCAGCAAACTTTAAATCTTCTAATGCCTCTTGGCGATTATTAGAGTCATCTTCTGTGCAAAAACGGAGGAATTCTTTAGCAGCGTCTATTACACCTGATTCGTTATCATCAGCGTATTCTGTAGAATAAATGCCACCATTGCTCGCAATTTCCATATTGTTTCCTATTAGCCCATCCAACTCGAGATACTATAATCGATTGGTTTGCGTTTGACTACTTTCTTTTCCTGAATCATAAGCCCAATATACCTAAAAGCATCAGCGCCATGGGAATACTGGTCATGCAAAGGCTTTTGGCTAAATGCTTTCGTATCAGGGTCTACATCGTATCTGTAATGTCTTAAACAGTTTAATCCTGTTTCACATAAGTTTCTATCAAAATAACAAGAGCTAAAAATAGTTCTAGCAGCGTTTATAGAATCCGCAATAGCTACTCTATCAATAATCCGCACATTAAACCCAGCAGCCCTGACTATTTCCTCAATGCTTCTGCCATTAGATGCCAAAGTTCTATTCTGTGCATCGTGAGGCAAATAAAGTGTATCGTAAACATAACCAAATGTCTGCATTTTGCCCAGTATTTCACTGATTGTCGTTTGGTTTACTTCTAAATATCGAATCAGCCTCGTTTCCATTCCCACAAATTGAACGAACCAAATGGCTGTGGAATCTGCCCAACCGATATCGAATACCGCTAAAACAGGCTTGCTAGCATCGTATGGCACATTGGTAATCCTGCCATCCTGCTCTGCCCTACCCATTTCTTTAGCGAAAATAGCGCCATCAATTGTAGAACGAGTAAATCCTTCCCATACATTCTGATAAGCCTCAAAATCCCTGTTCATAAGGGAATTGCGCTCTAAATCTAATACCGCAGGAAACCAGTTATTGTCTGACCAATTAACTTTTTGCACTACTGCTCCGTCAGGCGGACTAATAACAAATCGCTTGTATGTCTCGTCTGTAGGCAATTCAGGGTTAAAAGTGACCCATATTTCGCTGTTTTCTTTACGAATTGTAGGAATAAGCACATCCCAAGAGTTTGCCGTCACATTATTGGCTTCTTCTACCCAACAGTAGTCGATGCCCTCGATAGATTTTAAACCATTGATATTGTTTTTAATGCCAGCGAATATAAACTCTGAACCATTAATTCCACGAATAGTGTGATTTGTAATCTCGTAATGCGCCTGTATTCCCATGCTGTAAATTTGGTCTACGAGCAATTTATGCACAGAATCTTTAATTGATGTTTGAAATTCTCGAGCGCATAACACTCGGATAGTCTTAACGACCCCCATGCAAAGTAAAGCTCTAGCTACTGAATGGGATTTTCCTGCGCCACGACCCCCATAAAGCACTCTATAACGACTGTTTGCTGGTTCAAATAGGCATTTAAGCTTGGCAGGAAACGCAGGCCATATAAAGCCTTTTGAATCAACCTTTGTTTCCATCAGCTTCCACAAATACCATGTTTATGCCTTTAATCTCTTGACCCTCGCCAATAGCATGTTCAGTCACATTCGTTTCTTTCCAGCCAGCCCTCGTTTTTAACCAAAAGATAAGCGCAGTCGTATTCCCTGCTTTAGCTTGTTGGAAAAGAGTAGTACCCATTTGGGTATTGGCATCAATCCTGCCTTCCTCTAGCTCTTTTTTGTAGTGTTTCCGCAAAGTGTCATCCGTAATATCCAGCTTTTGGGCTATGTCTATGTAACGGATTCCTACTGCGCTCAAGCTCTTTACAAGCAGCCGACTCTTATCATCAGGAATATGTTCAACACCTTGTGTCATGCTCTTTTATTAACTCCGAAAGTTACCAATGATTGTTAAATGCTTTAAGTGGATAGAATATTAAACTATTTCTGTAACCATCTGTTTTTAAAGGAATAATTGGAGTTACCCCATGTATATTAGCCCAAGCAGGGTATACCAACATCGAGTTATCAGAGGAATCCATCGTTACCCCATAGTCAGGTACAGTTAGATTACCACCTTTGGCATTGTTTCTTTTGGTAATAATGACATTGGCGCAACCCTCCAAATTACCTGCGTCTCGGTGATAACTCGCTGCGATGTTGAAATTACTAATGCTACTTGTGAATAATCTGCCAAATCTCCATTTTGGAGGTACT
>CAIVXR010000274.1 GCA_903909925.1 uncultured beta proteobacterium
CCTTGACCGGCTCTTGCTAGAAGAAACTGGTCTGCCAATTCATGTTGCAGAAGATCCATTAACTTGCGTCGCTCGTGGTTGCGGTATTGCTCTTGAGCGCATGGATAAGTTAGGCGGAGTGTTCTCGCACGAGTAAGCGACATACACGTCGATCAGGGAATTGCAACATAGCGCTCCACCACTTTTCAGACAGGGCATTCCGGCCTTACTCAAACTGATTGTCTGTCTGTCAATCAGCATCGCTCTGATGCTGATTGATTTTCGTTTTAAGACTCTCGACCCCATTCGTAATAACTTAAATTGGATTTTGCGTCCGCTTGAATACGTCATGATGGCGCCACGCAATGCATTTGAAGCTAGCTCAGAATATTTCACGACTCGCTCTACGCTAGATCAAGAAAATCAGGTCATGAAGGTACGCCAAGCAGAACTATCACTGCTTGCAAATCAATCTGAATTCTTGATGGTGGAAAACCAAAATTTGCGTGAATTGATGGCGCTCCAAAAACAGGTTGCCTTTAAAACCTTGCCCGTAGAAATTCTCTTTAACCCTCCCAATCCAATCTCCCAGCGGATTGTGATTAACAGGGGTAGCAATGACGGCCTAAAGCTTGGTAACCCTATTGCCAATGACTCAGGCATCCTCGGCCAGGTAGTAAGACTATATGAACGTTCGGCTGAGGTCTCTTTACTAGAAGATCGTGACTTTGCCGTTCCAGTTCAGGTTGCGCGTAATGGCCTGCGTGCCGCTGTTTTTGGGGCGGGGCGGGGCAACCCGCTGGAATTGCGCTATTTGCCTGTCGCCAGCGACTTAGAAGTGGGTGATATTTTGCTCACTTCCGGAATTGATGGCGTTTATCCGCCTGGCTTTGCTGTGGCGGTCATTAGCAAAATTGAGCGTAACGCCGATAAAAACTCCTCCAATGTATTTTGTGTACCAGTGGCGGCAGTCAATCGCTATCGCCAAGCCTTAGCTTTTTTATATGATCCGCAGTTTGACGCCAAGGCGCCAACCATCAGCAATAAATCAAACGCTAGTGCACCGTTAACTAATACTCCAGGACGTCGTCAAACTCGCGCACGAGGAATGCAATGATTGATTTCCAAAGCGGTTATATATTGCGTCCGGTCAATCCGGTCTTCATTTATTTCAGCTTATTGTGTGCGCTGCTATTAAACCTCTTACCAATCGGCAACTATGGCTGGGTACCAGACTGGCTCATTCTGTGTATTGTATTTTGGAACATTCATCAACATCGTTATGTTGGCGTGATATGGGCATTTAGCTTAGGACTATTAATAGATGTACATAACTCCGATCTTTTAGGACTTCACGCCTTTAGTTATTCACTGGTTGCATATCTTGCTATCTCTTGGCATAGGCGAATTGTGGCGCTCACGGCTCTATCGCAAGCCTTACATCTACTCCCTATCTTCTTGCTGGTCTCTTTATTTCCAGTCTTAGTCCATTGGTTGCTTAGCGGTGAACTTTATTGGTGGGCCTTAACGGGTGCTATTCAAGCCATCATTGAGGCAATGCTTTGGCCACTAGCAACCCGCATATTATTAGCGCCTCAACGTCGCCCAATTGACGTTGATCACAATCGGCCACTCTAAGTAGTTGTATGGTTTCTTTTAAAAAACCGAATCTCGACTCATTTCAAGAGCGCATTCATATTGCGACTTTATTTGTCACATTTTGCTTTTTGCTCCTCGTAACTCGCTTGGTGTGGTTGCAACTAGTTAGCCATGGTAAATATGCCTTACTAGCAGAAAGCAATCGCATTGCCTTGGTGCCAGCCCCAGCAAATCGGGGGTTGCTCATTGATCGTAATGGCATTGTGATTGGCCGAAACTATTCGGCCCTCACCCTGGATGTCAATGCCGAAGAAGTGAAGGGCAATGTTGATCAACTGATTAATGAGCTTTCTGAAATTGTTGATATTTCTCCCAGAGATAAGCGTAATTTCAAGCGCTCTTTGGAAGATTCCCGAAATATGGGCACATTCCCCTTACGTTCGATGCTCAATGAAGCTGAAACCGCCCGTTTTATGGCCAATCGCTATCGTTTTCCAGGGGTGGAGATCCGCGCCAGAAGCTTCCGAGAGTACCCCTACAACGAACTCGCCTCCCATCTGATTGGCTATATTGGACGCGTTTCCCAAAGGGATAAGGAAAAAATGCAGGCAGAAATCGAGGGAGCTAAAGCGGACGACCCAGATGCATTGCAAGCCTCCTTTTTGCCGGGCATTCAATACGTTGGCAAGATTGGTTTAGAGCAAAGTTATGAAACTGTTTTGCGCGGTGTGCCTGGATATGATCAAGTTGAGATTACCGCTGGTGGAAAACCAGTGCGCACACTCTCAAGCGCACCTTCAGTTCCAGGTAAAAATGTTGTGCTCTCAGTTGATATTAAGTTGCAATATTTAGTTGAGCAGCTTTATGGAAATTTCCGTGGTGCATTTGTGGCTATCGAACCAGAGACCGGTGATGTGTTGGCATTTGTATCAAAGCCTAACTTCAATCCAAATGACTTTGTTGAGGGGATTGATTCAGTAACGTGGAAAGAGTTAAATGACTCTCCACAAAAGCCACTTTACAACAGGCCCTTAAAAGGTATTTATCCGCCAGGGTCAACCTATAAGCCTTTTATGGCACTGGCTGCTCTAGAAAATAAGCAACGTACGCCTTCACAAACTATTTCTGATCCTGGTTATTTTAATTTTGGCAACCACACCTTTCGGGATGATAAGAAGGGTGGTCACGGCATCGTTGATATGCAAAAGTCGATTGTTGAATCTTGTGATACCTACTACTACATGCTGGCTCGCGATATGGGCGTAAACATGATGCATGACTTTATGAAGCCTCTTGGTTTTGGTCAAATCACCGGTATCGATTTACAAGGCGAGGCCAAAGGCTTACTACCATCTACAGAGTGGAAGAAAAATACCTTTAAGAAACCAGAGCAACAAAAATGGTACGAAGGTGAAACCATCTCTTTAGGTATTGGCCAAGGCTATAACTCTTTCACTATTTTGCAATTAGCCCATGCAATGGCAAACGTAGCAAATAACGGTATTGTCATGAAGCCGCACTTGGTAAAAGCCATTGAAGATCCATTTACTCGCAATAGAGTTTTAACAACGCCCAAAGAGAGTTACCGAATTAACCTGAACCAAGAAAATATTGAGGTTATCAAAAAAGCAATGGTCGAAGTAAATAACTCGGGCACTTCTGCTGCGGCATTTAAGGGAACTGGATATCAAGTTGGCGGCAAAACGGGCACCGCCCAAGTCTTCAGCTTAAATTCGAAAGAATATAAGCATGGCTCTACAGCAGAGTTCTTACGAGATCACGCTTTATATATTGCATTTGCTCCTGCAGATAAACCTACTATCGTAATTGCTATGGTAGTTGAGAACGCAGGCTTTGGTGCGCAGTACGCAGCCCCGATCGCGCGTAAAGCATTGGATTACTACATTGAGGGCAAGTGGCCTAAGGAGGTTCCTGAATGGAAAAGAGCCCCTTAATTAAAATGAAGAGTTTTTTCTTCAGCTTATTTGCTGGGCTCGATCGCCAGCTAGGCCTTATTTTGCTTAGCTTAGCAGCTGTTGGTTTTTTTACATTTTTGTCTGCAAGTCAGAATACCCCTGTGCAAATCGTAGATGAGTTGCGCAATCTAGCACTCTCATTTGTCGTGATGTGGATTGTTTCTCGGATTCCGCCTAAATGGTTAGAGACGGGCGCTGTTTGGATTTATGGCTTTGGTGTTGCACTATTGGTTGCAGTAGCTGTTTTTGGATTGATTAAAAAAGGTGCGCGTCGCTGGCTCAATATTGGCATTGTTATTCAGCCATCGGAAATCATGAAAATTGCGATGCCGCTGATGCTTGCATGGTACTTTCAAAAACGCGAAGGCATTCAGAAGACCTGGGACTACGCTGTAGCAGCAATCATTTTGGCCATTCCCGTATTTCTCATTGCACGCCAACCAGACTTGGGTACTGCCCTTCTCGTTTTTGCAGCAGGCCTTTATGTCATCATTTTGGCTGGCTTACCATGGAAATGGATTCTGCCTTTTGTGGGTCTTGGCGTTATTGGAATTCTGCTCATTATTATTTTTGGCAGCACAATTTGCGCGCATGATGTTGTTTGGCCATTTGTACATAACTACCAGAAGCATCGCATCTGTACCTTACTAGATCCTACAAGTGATCCGCTTGGAAAGGGCTTCCACACAATTCAATCCATGATTGCAATTGGCTCTGGTGGATTTTTTGGTAAAGGCTGGTTTCAAGGTACGCAAGCACATTTAGAATTTATTCCAGAAAAGCACACTGACTTTGTATTTGCAGTTTTCTCAGAAGAGTTTGGCTTGCTTGGCAATCTGATATTAATTGCCCTGTTCTTTGCGCTTATTAAAAGAGGTTTGGCAATTTCAGCAAGTGCACCAAATTTATTTACGCGTTTACTGGGGGCTGCAGTAACACTCATTTTCTTTACCTATGCTTTCGTGAATATTGGCATGGTGAGCGGCTTGCTGCCTGTCGTTGGGGTTCCGCTACCATTTATTAGCTATGGCGGCACTGCTTTAGTTACTCTTGGATTTGGGGCTGGCATCTTGATGAGCATTCATCGTCATCGCCGCTTAGTACAAAGCTAATTTTATAATTGATTCAGTAATGCTTTGAATTATTGAGGTAATAAAAAAGCCCGGCATGCCGGGCTTTTCTACCAACGAAGAAAAAATTACTTCTTACGCTTGTTAACTGAATCTTTAAATGCTTTGCCAGCAGAAAACTTAACAGTTTTAGCAGCTGCGATTTTGAGTGGCTCACCAGTTTTAGGATTGCGGCCCATACGTGCAGCACGCTTACCAGATGAGAATGTCCCGAAACCGATCAGTTGCACTGAGTCGCCTTTAGTAACAGCTTTGATGATTGTGTCGATAGCAGAATTCAATGCAAATTCAGCTTTTGCTTTAGAGATCTCGGCGTCGTCAGCAATTGCTGCGATTAGTTCGGCTTTGTTCAAGTGAAGCTCCTTATAGATATTGATGTCAGCGCACATTACGCTTACATGATTTTAACCACAAAAAATTACAAAAATAAAGCGGCGTTACATTAATTTTTTAGCGCCACTACAAATTAGTCATCCAAAACGACTACATCGGAAACAAAATATTCAGTATCCCCAAAACAGCTTGTTGGCAAACCAATGTGCTGATCGTATTTTAGAGCTACTTTTTTGCCTAAATTAGCATTTATTTTTTGCGCCACAGCATCTTCTCGCACCGTAAAGAGGAATTTTTCAGACATTGTTCCAGGCATCGATACCATTGCTAACTCACCTTCCCAAGTTTTGCAAATATAGCCGCGATTGGAGAATTTTTGCACATATCCAGCTCGTTCGCCGTTACCATAGCTCCAAGTAAGCATGATCCAAGCATATGCTGAAATACCTACTAACCCAATTAAAACAAGGCTTAAGAGCCACTTTATAAAGCCATTCATACGATCATCCTTGATCTATGTCCACATAAACCCTAATTGGGCGCCTAAACCTATCTTGTCTCAGTATATGAGTATCTCTAAGTAAGAAATAGTCTATCAAAGGCCTGCGGGCAAATTAAAATGTTGGTAATTTCCTCACAATGGCAAGTTCCATGCAAATTCGTCACATCATCTTTTTTATTTTTGTAGCCTCAGCACTTTACGTTTATTTCAGAGGCAGGGTTCGTTTTGGGCTAGTGAGATCGCTAATGGACTATCAAGCACTTTTAGCGCCAATTAATGCGCTTTTATATTTATTTTCTAAAGTAAAAGCAGGCGCCTTTATTCCAGTAAGCCAATTTCCAGAAATGAGACCTTTGCAAGATAACTGGGAAATCATCCGCCAAGAGGCGCTTTCATTGAATGCAGATGGCGCTATTACTGTGGCAACTGGCTATAATGATATTGGCTTTAATTCCTTCTTTAGGACGGGTTGGAAGCGTTTTCACCTCTATTGGTATGGCAAAGACCTGCCTTCTGCGCAGACTAGCTGCCCTAAAACAGTGGCGCTGCTCAAATCCATCCCCTCTGTCAAGGCAGCCATGTTCGCATCCCTGCCCCCTGGAGCGACTCTGGTGCGTCACCGTGACCCCTATGCAGGATCGCTGCGATATCACATTGGGCTAGTTACTCCAAATGACCCCAAGTGCTTTATTGAAGTCGATGGGGAGCGCTATTTTTGGAAAGATGGCGAACCCGTTATGTTTGACGAAACCTATATTCACTTCGCTGCAAATGAAACCGATCATCAACGTATCGTCCTTTTTTGCGATGTTGAGCGACCTGTTTATACAAAAGTAGTGCAATGGATCAATCGCTGGTTTGGTCGCCACGTCATGAGTGCTGCAGCATCCCAGAACGTAGAAGGTGAAAAAGTTGGCTTTGTTAATGTCGTATTTAAATACTTTTATCAGCTTAGAGCGCAAGCTAAAAAACTGAAAGCCAAACACCGCACTGTTTATTACGTTAGTAAATGGATCTTAATTTTAGGAATTTTGTGGGCGATCTTCTGGTAATTTAAGGCGTAAGCGCCTGGACGATTTGTTCCACATTAATAGCCCCCCAAACTTCTAAGCGCTTTATTCGACTGTTTTGCCCAGAAATGAACTGAATCTGCTTTTGGGGAATTTTCAATTGCTTCGAAAGCCAAGCTAATAACAATTCATTTGCCTTATTTTCGATAGCAGGAGCCTGAAGAGAAATCTTCAGACAGCCATCATGCAAGCCTACTACTTTAGTGAGCTTTGCCCCAGGCTGGCAATGCAGGTTTAACGTAATTCCGTTGGGGGTTTGTTTTAACCAAATAGGCGTCATCAAAGTA
>CAIVXR010000275.1 GCA_903909925.1 uncultured beta proteobacterium
GCAGTATGCAATTGTTTAGAGTCTGCAGCATCACGCAAAAACTCCCAAAGACCAGCAGACTGTGTACCAGCAGAACCAAAGGCATGCAGCATTTGTGCGGGCGATAGCTTCAGAAGTCTACCCACAGCAGCAGCGGCAGCAAGAGTACCTGCAGTACCAGTAGTGTGAAAGACTTTGTAGTGAGAACGGCCTAAGAACTCGCCGACCCGAATACCTACTTCATAACCAGCTACTGCTGCAACTAATAACTCTTCGCCAGATGCACCAATTGCTTGTGCACAAGCTAAGGCAGGTGGAAACACTACTGTAGCCGGATGAAACACTGAACCGTTATGAACATCATCTTGTTCAACTACATGAGAAGCTGCTGCATTAGCCATTGCCGCTAAAAAAGGACTTGAACTTTTGCGGGTAATCAGTATTTCTGAAGAGCCCTCATGGTTGTTATCAAAGCCGCCCATATTCTGAGCGAACTGGGTAATGATTTCAACAGGTCGAGATCCTTTGCCTGCAATTGCTGAGCCAAACCAATCTACTAATAAATCTTCGGCACGGCTCATGACCTCATTTGGAATATCGGCTACTTTTAAGTTGGCTGCAAAACTTGCCAACTCGAGAGATAAATGTTCTTTACTCATAAAAATATTCTCTTATCAGGACTGATGCGTTATGCCAAAACAGCAGTAGCTTGCATGGTTAGCCAGCCTTCATGATCTTGCGCCCAAATTGCAATTGTTTTACCACTAGGATCTTTTTCTAAATCCGGCTTAGCTGATACTTTGAAGATATTGATATCAAAGGTTGGGCGAATCGCACGGAACTCAAAGCTCTTGAGCTTGCAGCCGGGAATACTTTGCCTTACTAGGTCTACTAAAAGAGTAGCAATTAAAGGGCCATGAACGATTAACCCTGGATAACCTTCCACTTCAGTAACGTATTTGCGATCGTAGTGAATGCGATGACCATTGAAGGTGAGGGCTGAATAACGAAAGAGCAACACATCATCAGGTGAGATGGTCTTAGTCCACTTGGCATCGGTTGGTGCGGGAGTGGGCGTAACTGGTTTGTCATCCGGACCCGGGGCATCGCGATAAACAATATCGTGCTCTTCAATGATGGCAAGACCTTGTTGGTTTGATATCTGATGTTTCACCAACACAAAAATCAAATCACCAGTACGACCCGCTTTATGAGTGACCGCTTCAATTTTGGAAACACGCTCAATCTCATCGCCAATACACAGTGGTGCCAACCACTGGATCCGGCTACCTGCCCACATGCGACGAGGTAGTGGCACTGGAGGAAGGAAGCCACCACGTTGGGGATGGCCGTCAGCACCAATTTCAGATTGTCTTGCGTGTGGTAAAAAATAGAGCCAGTGCCATAGTTCAGGCAGAAAGCTACCTTTAGTTGGGGCCGGATCATTGCGATCCAAAGTGGCAGATAGGGCGCGCACTGGCGCAGCCGTTACTAAATCTTGTAAAGACTCAGTTTTACCGAGCCATTCTTGTAAGTGGGTGATAGTTTGAGCTTCAATTCGCATAAGTCCTATTATGCCAATCTTGAGAATGCGTCTTAGCCCATTAAGACCGCAGCAAGATAAACGAGAAGCCCAGCTAATGCAGAGCCTCCTATTACTGTCATAACGCCTTTTTGGAACTTTAATAGAGCCAGTCCAGCCAATCCGCAGATGATGATCGATATCCAAGAAATAGAGGCACCGATACCACTTGGTAAAAACACGTGATAAGCAAAGAATAGGCCTAAATTAGCGATGACACCGACAACCGCAGCAGTAATAGCAGTAAGCGGTGCGGTAAAGCCAAGTTTGCCATGGGTAGATTCAATCAGAGGGCCACCCACCAAAATAAAAAAGAAAGAAGGCAAAAAAGTAAACCAAGTAGCAACGCAAGCGCCAATTACGCCAAACCAAAATGGATTACTGTAACCAATAAGGTGTTGGATATGGCCGGCTAAGTAACCAACAAAAGCAACAACCATGATGAGTGGCCCAGGGGTAGTTTCTCCAAGCGCTAAGCCATCGATCATTTGATTGGCGCTAAGCCAATGGAAATGATCGACAGCACCTTGATATACATACGGCAATACGGCGTAAGCACCACCAAATGTAAGAAGGGCAGCTTTAGTAAAGAACCAAGCAATTTGCGGGTAAAGAGTCTTCCAACCAAAAATTACAATTAAGGCTGCAATTGGTAGTAGCCAGCAAGTTAATGCAATCGCGCTGTAGCGAATTGTTTTCTGAAGATTAAATTGAGCATGTAGTGGAGTCGGGGTATTGTCATCAATGACTGCGCTACCGTAATTTTTCTCTTGAGTGTTTGTATGTGATGTTTGCTCAAAATACTGCGGATAGCGCTTACCTCCCCAGTAACCAATTGCGGCAGCAATGAGAACGATAATCGGAAAAGCAAGGTTCAAAATGAAGATCGCTAAAAAAGAAGCAAAGGCAATCCACTTCAATGGATTGTTATGAATCGTTCGCTTACCAATGCGCACAGCTGCGTGCAAAACAATCGCCACTACTGCAGGCTTGATGCCAAAAAAGATGGCAGCAATCCACGGCACTTGTCCAAAAGTTAAATAAACCCATGACAAGGCAACCAAGATTAATAGTGAGGGCAATACAAAGAGCGTCCCGGCCAAAATACCGCCCCAGCTCCGGTGCATGAGCCAGCCAATATAAGTGACTAGTTGTTGGGCTTCAGGCCCAGGAAGCAGCATGCAGTAATTTAGAGCGTGTAAAAAGCGCCGCTCAGAAATCCAGCGACGCTTCTCAACTAACTCTTGGTGTAAGACGGCAATCTGTCCTGCGGGCCCACCAAAACTGATAAAGCCAAGCTTGGCCCAAAACTTGAGAGCCTCACTTAGCGGAATACTCAAACTTCTTCCATCCCGCCAACTACTTGGCTAAAGCCGTTATCCACGTAGATGATTTCAGCGGTAATGCCGTTTGCTAAGTCAGACAGTAAGAAGGCAGCCGTATTGCCAACATCATCAATCGTTACGTTACGACGCAGTGGCGCAGTTTGTTCAACCGCTTCCAGAATTTTTCCAAAGCCTTTAATTCCTGAGGCGGCCAAAGTTTTAATTGGACCAGCAGAGATGCCGTTAGCACGAATACCCTTTGGACCAACTGAATTAGCGAGGTAACGCACGGATGCCTCTAAAGAAGCTTTTGCTAAACCCATCGTGTTGTAGTTTGGAACAGTCTTCATTGAGCCTAAGTAGGTCAATGTGAGTAAGGATGATTTGTGGCGCAACATTGGCAATGCTTCTTTGGCCATTGCTGGAAAGCTGTATGCGGAAATATCGTGCGCA
>CAIVXR010000276.1 GCA_903909925.1 uncultured beta proteobacterium
AACCATTCGGGCTGATGATGGCCTCGCCCTCTCCTCTCGCAATAGCTATCTCTCCAAATACTAGCGTGCATACGCGCCTGAACTCAGAAAAACATTAAAAGAAGTGCGCCAACGGGTCATAGATTTAAATGTGCGTGATGTAGACACTCTTTCTAAAATTGAAAAAGCGGCTGTTGCCTCGCTGGCTGGACGAGGCTGGCAACCAGACTACATCGCCATTCGTCAGCAAAGTGATTTAGCACCAGCTTCTAATGAAAGCCTACAGGCAGGAGAGCCGCTCGTGATTCTCACGGCAGCTAAGCTTGGTAAAACACGCTTGATTGACAACCTAGAGATTTAATCCTAGCTTGATTCTTAGAGGGCGAAGAACTGCCCTACCTCTAAGTTGAGCTCTTTAGCCAAATCAGCCCCACTTACCTTCCCTGCAGTGCCTTTTGCCTTGAGGACTTCTATTCTTCCGCCATGACAGGTTACAAAGAATGAATCTAAAGTGATTTGGGTGATTTCACCTGGCTTACCCTTTACGGCGCCAAAAGTAGCTGCTACATGTTTATGGCAATCGTAGATCTGTACCTTTTGCTCTCCGAACTTTGTCCATGCTCCAGGAGCTGGGTTACATGCGCGAATGAGGTTGTAGATCTGAGTGATGTGTGTCGCCCAATGAATCTGCGCAGCATCAACACCAAACCAACCCTCGTAGTTTGCTTGTGATTCGTCTTGAACGAGTTCTTGATGTTTACCTGCTACTACTAGATCAGCAGCCTCTAGCAATGCCTTTACACCAACTGGAAAAAGATGATCAAAGTAGACCTTGCCCAGGGTGTCATTTGGCCCAATGATTACTTCTTTTTGCAAAATCACTTCGCCTTCATCTAAACCATCGGATGGGCGGAAGATCGTCAAGCCGGTTTTTTCTTCACCTAATGCAATCGCCCAATTAATGGCGCTTGGGCCGCGATATTTTGGTAGCAAGGATGGGTGGTACTGAATCGTGCCGTGCTTCGGGATCTTGCAGAGCTCTTGCGGCACAAATTGCAGCACATAGGCCATCACACAGATATCCGCTTGGCTATCAATCATGGCCTGAGCAGCCTCAGGACCCCTCAAAGATGAGAACTGTAATGGCCTTAGACCTCTTGCCAGTGCTGCTTCTTTAAGCACCTCTGGTTTACTTGATTTAGGATTGTCGGGTGGACAGAAAACGGCAACGACTTCGTCACCACGATCTAAAAAAGCCTCTAAAGCGGCCTTACCAAAATCCGCACTCCCAATCAATGCAACCCGCATCTTAGATCACCTTATCGTGACGAAGAGCAATCAATTCATCAGTGGAATAACCTAATTCATGAAGAATCTCATCGGTATGCTCACCAAGCAATGGTGAACGAGTTACATCAGTTGGGCTATCAGACATCTTGATTGGATTGCCAACAGTAAGGTACTTGCCTCGAATAGGGTGATCCACCTCAACCACGGTACCGGTGGCACGGAGTGCGGGCTCTTCGGCAATTTCTTTCATGGACAAAATTGGGCCGCATGGAACGTCGTACTTGTTGAGAATATCCATGACTTCAAACTTGCTCTTGGTCATCGTCCATTTTTCGATCTCACCAAAGATCTCCATCAAATGGGGTAAGCGGGCCATTGGGGATGCGAATCTGACATCCGTAATCCAATCCTCATGACCAATGACTTTGCAAATTGCTTCCCATACCGGCGCTTGCACCACGACATAGATGTATGCATTTGGATCGGTTTCCCAGCCTTTGCATTTCACAATCCAGCCTGGCTGACCACCGCCAGAAGCATTGCCGGCGCGAGGTACAGCTTCGCCAAACTCACCGTTCGGAAACTGTGGGTACTCTTGCATGATGCCATTACGATCTAAGCGCTGTTGGTCACGCAACTTCACGCGGCACAAGTTCAATACGGCATCTTGCATTGCTGCCAGGACCTTTTGACCACGACCGGAGTGGGTGCGTTGATAAAGCGCAGTAACGATACCCAGAGCTAAATGCAAGCCAGTTCCACTATCACCAATTTGCGCACCAGTCACCATGGGAGGACCATCATCAAAACCAGTGGTAGATGCAGAGCCACCGGCGCATTGCGCGACGTTCTCATACACTTTGCAATCTTCATAAGGGCCGGGACCAAAACCTTTGACAGAGGCCATGATCATCATCGGATTCAGCTCTTGAATACGTTCCCAAGTAAATCCCATACGATCGAGCGCGCCCGGTGCAAAATTTTCTACTAAAACGTCACATTCTTTAATAAGGCGCTCAAGGATCTCTTTGCCCTTTTGAGTCTTAGTATTGACAGTGATAGAGCGCTTGTTGTGATTCAACATCGTGAAATACAAGCTATCAGCGTCCGGAATATCGCGTAGCTGACCGCGCGTTGCATCCCCTTCCCCAGATTTTTCTACCTTGATTACATCTGCACCAAACCAGGCAAGTAATTGTGTACAGGTTGGCCCAGATTGAACGTGCGTAAAGTCGAGGATTTTGACCCCTTCTAGTGCTTTTGCCATGGTTTAAGTCCCAATCAGAATAAGAATTTTTGAATTGAAATAATTTTACCAGTGGGGAATAAGGGTAAATAGTGCATGCCCAATTTTTGGGCATAGACCCCCTGCTCAAGCTAAATTGACGCTTCCTAAGCGGTATAAGAGGCTAAGAGCCTGAAGTTTCAAGATCAGCGATACGCTGTTTAAGAGCCTTCTCCTGGGCAAACCGCTCGCTCTCATCCCGAATTAGCGCAACAATCCCGTTGACC
>CAIVXR010000277.1 GCA_903909925.1 uncultured beta proteobacterium
CAACCCATGCGCGCAGCTGCTAGGGCAGCCTCTGTCCCAGCATGGCCTCCGCCCACTACGATGACATCGAAACTTTTGGAATAGCGCATGATTTGCCTCAGATAGGGCGATGATCATAGCATTTTGTTTGTTTCACGTGAAACAAAAATCACCAAAATATAAGGGGGGTCAAGCCAAGTTTTCTAAGTAATTGATTTAATTCAAAAAATAGGCATTCCATGCAGATTTAAGAATCAAGGCGCTCACAATAACCAGGAAGGCCTTTCTTACAAAAGCACTGCCATGCTTAATTGCAAGCCGACTACCAAATTGGCTACCAGCAATATTAGCAAGCATCATTGCAATGCCAAGGGACCAATTAATTTGCCCCAAGCTGGCCAACATCAAAATTGCCGCTAGGTTTGTTGCAACATTCACTAGCTTGGTGGCTGCTGATGCATGCAAAAAATCAAAGGAAAAGAATCGCACAAAGCCAAAAAGTAAAAAGCTGCCGGTGCCAGGGCCAAAGAAGCCATCATAAAAACCGATTGTTAGGCCAAGCAAGGCAGCCTTAAATTGCTGAAAACGACTTTCGCCTTTAGGTGCATGCTCTTCACCAAGCGATGGCTGAAACCAGGTGTAAAGCAAGAGAAAGAGAAGAACGAAAGGGAGTGCTTTGCGTAAGGGCTCTGCAGGAAAATTACTAACAGCATTGGCACCCAAAAGAGATCCAATAAAGCCAGCAACGATTGCAGGCAACACAACTGCCCAAGGCAAAGAAACATGACGTAAGTATTTTCGCGCAGCGTTTAAGGTTCCGCCAACAGCGGAAACTTTATTGGTAGAAAGTAATGTTGCGGGATGCTCGTTAGGGTAAGCAGCAAATAGAGCCGGCACTTGTATCAGTCCGCCGCCGCCAGCCACCGCATCGACTAAGCCAGCAAAAAATGCCATCGCTAGTAGCAGGGGCCAAATGAAAATTGAAAATTCGATAAGAGGCTCAATCAAAAAAATAATCATAAGGTCTTAAGTATTGGCCTTATTCAAAATGTATTTTAGTCCTAGGAAGTTTTAAGTGAGATTTCAGTTTTCCCTGCTATTACAATCTCATGATGGACTTTTCTTTAACGCCCAAACTAGAAGAGCTGCGAGATCGGACACGATCATTTATTCGCGATCAAATCATCCCGTTCGAAAAAGACCCTCGGCAAAATGAGCATGGTCCCGCGGAAGACCTTCGCAAAGAATTAATTGCGTTGGCACGAAAAGCCGGTTTACTAACCCCGCATGCCTCTATTGAAATGGGCGGCTTAGGCCTAAGCCACATAGAAAAAGCTATCGTTTTTGAAGAGGCTGGCTACTCCTCATTAGGGCCGACCGCGATGAATATCCACGCCCCTGATGAAGGCAATATTCATTTGCTGGAAGAAATTGCAAGTCCAGAACAAAAAGAGCGCTGGCTTCGCCCCTTGGTTGCTGGAAAAATTCGTTCGTGCTTTGCCATGACAGAGCCTGCTCCAGGGGCCGGTTCCGACCCATCAATGCTGATGACAACTGCCACCAAAGACGGGGCGGACTATCTCATCAATGGCGGTAAGTGGTTTATTACTGGGGCTGATGGCGCTGATTTTGCCATCATCATGGCGCGAGGCGAAGATGGATCTGCAACTATGTTCCTCTCGGACATGAATGCTCCAGGGATAAAGTTAGTTCGCAATATGGATGCAATGGATAGCTGCTTTACTGGCGGACATGGGGTTCTGGAATTTACTAATCTGCGTGTACCCGCCAATCAGATACTAGGCCAATTGGGGAAAGGTTTTAAGAACGCCCAAGTTCGCCTAGCGCCAGCTAGACTAACCCACTGCATGCGCTGGCTTGGGCAAGCGCAACGAGCTCAAGACATCGCACTTTCTTATGCAAACAAAAGGATGGCTTTTGGAAAAACTTTGGGTGAGCATGAGGGTGTTGGTTTCATGTTGGCAGACAACAACATGGATCTACAAATCTCTCGGTTAAATATTTGGCATACGGCATGGCTTTTAGATCAAGGTCAGCATTGCAATTTTGAGTCGAGTCGTGCGAAGGTAATTTGCTCCGAAGCCGAATGGCGAGTCATTGATCGCTGCGTACAAATTTTGGGCGGTCAAGGTATTACTGGTGAAACCGTACTCATGAAAATTTTTAAAGATATGCGCGGCTTCCGAATTTATGATGGACCAAGCGAAGTGCACCGTTGGAGTATGGCCCGCAAAATAATTGCAAACAACGAGCTCAAGTGATGGACATCAGTCAGCTGTTTCGCTTAGATAACAAAACAGCCTTTATTACTGGCGCCTCTAGCGGTATTGGCAAACACTGCGCCATACTGCTAGCTCAAGCAGGCGCAAAAGTAGCGCTTGCATCACGCCGCATAGAGCAATTGCAATCTGTTGTAGATCAAATCACTCAATTGGGTGGTCAAGCAAGAGCGTTTGAATTAGATGTCACGAACAAAAAAAGCGTGACGAAGTGTTTTGATGAAATGACGGCTTGGTCTCTACCAACCATTGTTATTAACAATGCGGGCATGAGCATTAATCGCAAGCTACTTGATCAAACGGAGGAAGACTGGGATCGGGTAATCGATACCAACCTCAAGGGCTGTTGGCTGGTTGCCACTGAAGCTGCGCGGCGCCTAGCGGCCGCTAATACACCAGGAAATATTGTGAATATTGCCTCTATCCTGGGGGAAAGAGTTATCGGTGGGGTGGCCCCATATGTCATCTCAAAAGCGGGCGTAGTTCAACTTACAAAAGTAATGGCTCTTGAATTGGCGCGCCATCAAATTCGGGTCAACGCACTTTTGCCTGGTTACGTCATTACCGACCTTAATCGTGATTTTTTGTTAAGCGAGGCCGGACAAAAAATTCTCGCGCGCATCCCATCGCGACGCTTCAATAATTTAGAAGACTTAAATGGGCCATTGTTGCTCTTAGCTTCTGACGCCAGCACCGCAATGGCCGGCGCAACTATTGCCGTAGATAGCGGCCATCTTATTAACGGCTTATAAAGTACGAATCGACTATGCAAACCCTCTCTTTTGAAGAGCCGCTTGCTAAGTACTTAAATCAGTTGGGCTTGAGTAAAGGCCCCATCGAACTGAGCCAATTAACTGGCGGCCAATCCAACCCGACATTCAAAATTAGTACTAGCAACTCCCATTACGTTCTCAGAAAAAAACCAAGCGGGGTTTTGCTGCCGTCAGCGCATGCGGTTGATCGAGAGCATCGCGTCATGAAAACACTAGCGGGGACGGGCGTACCAGTACCTAAAATGCTGGCCTATTGTGAAGATGAAAGCATCATTGGAACCGCCTTTTTCATCATGGAATATCTTGATGGCCGAGTCTTTGTAGACCAATCTTTACCAGGTCTGCAGCCCAATGAGCGTCGCGAAATTTACGCTCAAATGAATCAGACCATTGCTGCGATACATCGCCTAGATTATGTATCGCTTGGATTAGAAACCTTTGGTAAACCCGGCAATTATTTTGCGAGGCAAATTGCGCGCTGGTCTCGGCAAGTACGCGAAGCGAACATCGCCATTCCCAACACCCTTAACAAATTGATGGACTGGTTACCTGAGCACATCCCCGCGCAAGACGAAACCACGCTAATCCATGGCGACTTTCGGATGGACAATCTCATCTTTCATAAAACTGATTTGCGCATCATTGGTGTTTTGGATTGGGAGCTTTCTACGCTTGGCAACCCACTGGCTGACTTTGCTTACCAATGTATGGCTTGGAGAATTGCTCCTACCCTTTGGCGTGGAATACAAGGGCTAGACTTAGCAGCCTTAGGAATTCCTAGTGAATCTGAATATATCGCTATGTATGAAAAACAAGCGGGAAAATCGATTTCAGAACATTGGCCCTTTTTGATGGCTTACAACTTATTCCGAATTTCAGCAATTTTGCACGGTATTACTAAACGCGCACTGGATGGTAACGCCAATGCGAGTGATGCGATTGAAAATGGGGCAAAAGCGGGGGCGCTTGCTGATCTCGGTTGGGCTTGTGCCCAAAAGTAAGTCTATTGTTTCTTGGTAAAGATCCCAACCAAGCCGCGGCGAAAAGCCATTACACAGAAAACAAATATCAAGCCAGTAACAATAGTGACCGATTCACCCAAAGAGTTAAACCACGCTACACCAGTAATTTGTGCCAAGAAGTTTCCAATTTCGCCTACCCGATGCTCAAGTAAAACAATTACTAAAGCGCCCACAAATGGGCCGGCCAAGGTGCCAACGCCACCAACCAAGGTCATCAAAATGACTAGGCCAGACATTGTCCAATGCACGTCTGTCAGAGTCTCGAAACCCAAAACCAAGGCCTGAACAGCGCCCGCCAAACCAGCAAGCGCGGCAGATAAAACAAACACTAAAAACTTAAAACGATTCACGTTATAACCCAAAGAGATAGCGCGGGGCTCGTTCTCTTTAATCGCTTTTAAGACTTGTCCAAACGGAGAGGAGATGATTCTGGTAATGAACAAGAATCCAACAAGCGTTATTACTAAAACAAAATAGTAAAGATTTAGATCGTCTTGCAAGTCGATTAAACCAAACAGCTCACCTCTGGGAATGCCCTGAAAACCATCCTCGCCACCCGAAACGGGGGCTTGTAGGCAAATAAAGTAAAACATTTGCGCTAAGGCTAAAGTAATCATAGAAAAGTAAATGCCCTGTCTTCTAATCGCAAGGCCGCCAATCAGAGCGCCCAAGGCTGCGGCAAACAAAACACCAAGAATGATTGCACCGCCAGGGCCAATGCCCATATCGCGCATCAAATATCCCGCACAGTAACCTGCACCACCAAAAAATGCCGCGTGGCCAAAAGATAAGAGCCCTGTATAGCCCAACAATAAATTAAATGCTGCCGCAAAAAGAGCAAAGCATAAAATTTTCATCAAGAAAATAGGATAGGCAAAAAACGGCGCCGCTATTGCGACCGCCAGAATTGCCAAATAAATCCAAAGTTTGGGTGATTTCATTTTTCCCGCCCAAACAAGCCTGCTGGCCTAAACAATAAAACGATAACCATAATTACAAACACTACCGTGCTTGAAGCCTCTGGATAAAACACTTTGGTCAAACCCTCAACCAAACCCAGGCCCAAACCAGTAACAATTGATCCCATGATGGAGCCCATGCCGCCAATCACGACCACAGCAAAAACAATGATGATGAGGTTTGAACCCATCAATGGAGAAACTTGAATAATGGGCGCGGCGAGCACACCCGAGAAAGCAGCAAGCGCCACCCCAAAACCATAAGTTAATGTTGTCATGAGTGGGAAATTCACACCAAACGCCTGCACTAATTTTGGATTTTCTGTACCAGCCCGCAAATAAGCACCGATGCTCGTTTTTTCTATCACATACCAAGTTGCAAAACACACTGTCAATGAAGAAACTATCACCCAAGCGCGGTAGTTTGGCAAAATCATAAAACCTAAATCCGTTGCGCCGCTTAAGGCTTGTGGCGCGCTATAAGACAATCCAGAGGCGCCATAAATAGAGCGTAATACGCCCTCAATAAATAGCGTTAAGCCAAAGGTCAACAAGAGCCCATACAAATGATCAAGTTGATATAAATGCCTTAATAGCAAACGCTCAATCACAATGCCAATCAAGCCAACGATGATCGGCGCTAACAGCAACATTACCCAATAATTAATTCCAAAATATTGTCCTGCCATCCAAGTCACAATGGCGCCCAACATAAACATGGCGCCATGTGAAAAGTTAATAACATTTAAAAGGCCAAAGATTACCGCCAATCCCAAACTGAGGATTGCATAGAAACTGCCGTTAACCAGCCCCAAAAGGAGCTGGCTTAACAGAGCGGAACTAGAAAGGCCAAAAATTTCCAAAGTGGGTCTTATTTATTCAACAAAGCGCACTTGGAATCAGCGGGAATCGAGAATGCTTTTTCCCCTGAAAGAGTAGATACCAGTTTGTAATACTTCCATGGGCTTTCAACCTCGCTTGGGGCCTTCACTTCATAAAGGTACATGTCGTGAACCATAGTTCCATCTTTGCGGATATAACCATTTTTTGTAAACATGTCATTGATTTTGACCTTGCGCATTTGCTGCATGACTTTATCTGAGTCATTAGTGCCGGCTGCTTTAACTGCATTTAAATAGGTCATGGTGGAGGAGTAATTACCAGCCTGCACCATCGTTGGCATGCGCTTCATTTTCTCAAAGTAGCGTTTTGCAAACTGGCGTGTCTGATCATTTTGATCCCAATACCATGCGGTTGTTGCCAAGAGGCCTTGTGCATTTTGAATCCCAATTGCATGCACGTCGGAAATAAAAACTAGCAAGCCAGCAAGCTTCATCGTTTTGGTAATACCAAATTCATTGGCAGCTTTCACGGAGTTAATGGTATCTCCGCCCGCATTGGCTAAACCAAGAACCTGAGCTTTTGACGCTTGTGCTTGTAGTAAGTAAGAAGAAAAGTCACTAGCGCTTAAGGGGTGCTTCACGGATCCTAAGACCTTGCCGCCGTTAGCAGTTACCACGCTGGCCGCATCCTTCTCAAGCGCATAACCAAAAGCGTAGTCAGCGGTCAAGAAATACCAAGTCTTAAGGCCCTTGTCCATCATTCCTTTTGCGGACCCGTTGGCTAGCGCAATCGTGTCATAGGTATAGTGAATGGTGTAGGGTGTGCACTGCTCATTGGTTAAGGCTGAAGTGCCGGCGCCGTTATTAATATAAATACGCTTTTTCTCAGCCGCCACTTTTGCTGTTGCAAGAGCAGTTCCTGAGTTGGTTCCACCAAAAACAACACTCACACCATCTTGGTCAATCCACTCTCGGGTTTTAGATGCAGCAATGTCTGCTTTGTTTTGGTGGTCAGCAGAAACGATTTCAATTTTCTTGCCCAAAACGTTGCCACCAAAATCCGCTACCGCCATTTTGATAGCTTCCAGACCTCCTTGCCCATCAATATCCGCATACAAACCAGACATATCAGTAATAAAGCCAATTTTTACAGCAGATGGATCCGCCGCATTTGCGCCACTAGAGACCGCAGCTAAAGCTGCCACTGCTATAGAAATTAAAGTCCGCTTCATTGTTTTTCCTTTAAAAATAATTACTCGACTAAACACCCAAATACCCGTTTAAGACTTCGGCCTTGGCCTTTAAGTCTGCACGCTCCACTACCTCTACTATCAACCCACTTTCAACTACATAATGTCTGTCTGCAAGCTCCGCCGCAAACCTAAAGTTTTGCTCTACCAACACAATCGTAAAGCCCTTGTTTCGTAATTTGGAAACCACTTCGCCGAGTTTTTCAACGATCACAGGCGCAAGGCCTTCAGTAATTTCATCTAACAATAAAAGCTTGGCACCGGTTCTTAAAATTCGAGCCATTGCCAGCATTTGCTGCTCGCCGCCAGAAAGTCTGGTGCCCGGACTATTTCTTCTTTCATAAAGATTAGGAAACATCTCGTAAATTTCTTCTAAACCCATGCCGCCGGAAGAAACCTTTGGGGGAAGTAGCAGGTTTTCTTGCGCATCCAGACTCCCGAAAATACCTCTTTCTTCTGGGCAATACCCAATCCCTAGGCGAGCAATTTGATAAGTTGGAAGATGAATCGTCTCGTTACCAAAGACGCTAATAGACCCCGTTCGCTTGCTGGTCAAGCCCAAAATGGTTTTTAGCATAGTGCTTCGACCAGCGCCGTTTCTGCCCAAAAGAGTTACAACCTCTCCATCGCGCACAGCAAAATTTAAGCCATGCAAAATATGGGACTCTCCATACCAAGACTCTAAATTTTTAACCTCTAGCGCCATGCCGCTCATAAAGCGTCACCCCCATGGCTGCCCATATAAGCCTCAACTACTAATGGGTTTTTAGAAACCTCCTGATAAGAGCCCTCTGCCAAAACCGCTCCGCGTTGCAGCACGGTAATTCGATCAGCAATAGAGGCAACAACTTTCATGTTGTGCTCCACCATCAAAATAGTGCGGCCCTTGGCAACGCGATCAATCAACTCTGTTACGCGCTCTACATCCTCATGCCCCATACCCTGGGTGGGCTCATCTAAGAGCATTAGCTCTGGCTCCATCGCCAAAGTGGTTGCAATTTCTAATGCGCGCTTCCGACCATATGCCAGATTTAAGGTTTGCTCGTGGGCAAACTCCTCTAGACCGACCTCATGAAGCAGCTCTAGAGCACGATCATTTAGAACATTAAGGGAGTCGCCAGACCTCCAAAAATAGAACTCGGTACCCAATCCTCGCTGCAGTGCAACACGAACGTTTTCCAAAACACTTAAATGCGGAAAAACTGCTGAAATTTGAAAGGAGCGAATAATGCCGCGCCGCGCAATTAAGGCTGGGGCCTCCCCAGTAATATCTAGGCCATTAAATAAGATTTGGCCGCTACTTGGCTCCAAGAATTTTGTAAGCAGATTAAAGCAGGTGGTTTTTCCGGCGCCGTTTGGGCCTATGAGAGCATGGATAGCCCCTCGGGCAACCTTAAGGTTCACGTCACTAACCGCTGAAAACCCCTTAAAAGATTTTCCCAGCCCAATTGTCTCTAGTATTGTCTCTTGCAAGCTTATTTCCTCTGCCCTCTGGCGGGGCAAGATATTGAGGATAACCCAAGATGGCCTTGCTATATATAGCGATAACCCTAAATAAGGGCGGCGATTAAGAGGCTTTGCTTATTTTTTGGAAGCTTTGAATTGCAGTCTGTGCAGCTGCTTCTAAAACATCCATTGGCATACGCTGGGAGCCCTGGACAATCATTAATGCATAAGGTTTTGCAAGAACGGCGGCTTCGGGGCACAAACGCAACTCCTCACCCTCTGCTGGGGACTGGCTACGCCAATAGTTAATTGCGGCCTCAAGCTCTTGAATGCTGATATACAACATGGGATATTGGGGCCTACTTATCCTTTAGCGCAAGCATGGTGCCGCGGCATTTCTTTGCGCCGCATCGGCATTCATAATCTTTTTTCATCTGCTTAGTAATGCGGCCTTCGATGTCAAGAGAGTAGTCGTAAAACAACTCTTCACCAACCTCAAGGGCGCGTTTGGCGTAAATAAAAACGCGGGGCTCCCCCTTAAAAATATCTTCCTTAGTTTCGCAGCTCGGCTTGCAAGAGTGATTAATCCAGCGAGCGGCATTGCCGCCATACTTTGCATCAATGACGCGGCCGTCATCTAAGGAAAAGTAAAACGTATGGTTTGGATCCTTCTTGTCATGGGGGTGACGCTTCTGAGCCAGCTTCCAACTAATGCGCTCACCCGTGTATTCAATAATGGCTTGGCCCTTCTTAATTGGCTTTACAACAAAAACACCTTTACCATGAATGGGCGAGGATTTAACAACAATAGATGACCGATCCACCTTGGGAGGCGTTAATTTTTTTGATTTCATATTTAAACGTCTAGGTTGCGTGCAATGAGTGCATTTTTTTCAATGAATGCGCGGCGAGGCTCAACCTCATCCCCCATCAGCGTTGTAAAGACCTGATCTGCTGCAATAGCATCTTCAATCTTCACCTGTAATAAAGTGCGCGAGCTAGCATCCATGGTGGTTTCCCACAGCTGAGATGGATTCATCTCGCCCAAACCTTTATATCGTTGACGACTCAGAACGCGCTCAGCCTCTGATAGTAGCCAAGAGAACGCCGCCCTAAAGTCACCAATCGTTTGTTCTTTTTGAGTCTTATCTGGGTCACCACGGCGAACTTTAGAGCCCGGCAACACCTTGCCCGATAACACCGCCGCAGCATTAGCAAGGCTCTGATAATCATCGCCATGAACAAAGTCAGAGTTGATTGAAGACAGCTTAAGGTTGCCATGAATGCGGCGTGACAATAACAGCCTGAAGCGCTCAGTACGATCCTCTTTTTGCACAATAATTTCTGGGGGCAGCGCCAGTGGGTTTAGAGAATCTGACAGCGCCTTTCTTAAACGATCAGCCGATTCATTTGCCGACTTCTCTGTATCTAGGTTCAGCTGCGTGCCAGAGGCAATTGCTCGCAAAGCATCTTCATCAATTGTGCGCGATAGGCGATCAACGATGGACTGAATTACTTGATAGTGCTTGGCTAGCTCGTTGAGTGCATCACCCTCAATGACTTCACCACCAGGGGTTTGTAAAGACGCTGTTTCTAGTGCAATCTTTAACAATAGTTGATTAAGCTCAACATCGTCTTTGATGTACTGCTCGCTTTTGCCAAACTTCACCTTATAAAGCGGTGGCTGCGCAATATAAATGTGACCGCGCTCAATCAACTCCGGCATTTGCCTGTAGAAGAAAGTTAACAACAATGTGCGAATGTGGCTGCCATCAACGTCCGCGTCGGTCATGATGATGATGCGGTGGTAGCGAAGCTTGTCGGCCTTGTATTCTTCGATGCCAATACCAGTTCCAAGAACGGTAATTAAAGTAACCACCTCTTGGCTTGCCAACATCTTGTCAAAGCGCGCTTTTTCTACGTTCAGAATTTTTCCTTTTAAAGGAAGGATTGCCTGAAAGCGACGATCGCGCCCTTGCTTGGCAGAGCCGCCCGCAGAGTCACCCTCAACAATAAATAATTCTGATTTGGCGGGGTCCTTTTCTTGGCAATCCGCAAGCTTCCCAGGCAGGCCAAGGCCATCTAGCGCGCCTTTGCGTCTTGTCATGTCGCGCGCTTTGCGAGCTGCTTCACGAGCTCGTGCGGCGTCAACAATTTTTCCACAAAGAATTTTTGCGTCCGCTGGGCGCTCTTGCAGGTACGCAGTTAACGCTTCTGCAACAATTTCTTCGATTGGTCCACGAACCTCACTAGAAACCAACTTGTCTTTTGTTTGGCTAGAAAATTTTGGCTCTGGAACTTTGACCGATAAAACGCAAGTCAACCCTTCGCGCATATCATCGCCAGAAATTTCTACCTTAGCCCTTTTGGCGACCTCGTTTTCATCAATATATTTATTGATGACGCGCGTCATTGCAGCGCGTAGGCCAGTTAAGTGCGTCCCGCCATCCCGCTGTGGAATGTTATTGGTGAAGCAAAGCACTTGTTCGCTAAAGCTATCATTCCACTGCATTGAAACTTCAGCGGTAATTTGCCCGCCCAGGTCTGAAGGGCGAACACCTTCTGCATAAAAGATGTTGGGGTGTAAAACGTTTTTAGTTTGGTTGATATATTCAACGAAACCTTTCACGCCGCCAGAAAAAGCAAAATCTTCTTCTTGGCCTGTACGCTGATCAATTAATTTGATGTGGACGCCGTTATTTAAAAACGAGAGTTCGCGAATGCGTTTTACAAGAATTTCATAATGAAACTCGACGTGTCCAAAAATGGTTTCGTCTGCCAGGAAATGAACCTCGGTTCCTGAGAGCTCGGTATCGCCTGTAACGGTAATTGGGGAAATGGCAACGCCGTTCTCGTTTTGAATGTTGCGATTTTTAATAACGCCGCGTTCAAACTCCATGTAATGGGTTTTGCCGTCACGTCGGATGGTGAGCTTCAACCATTTGGATAGAGCGTTCACACAACTAACGCCCACGCCGTGTAAGCCGCCAGACACCTTGTAGCTGTTTTGATCAAACTTCCCACCAGCATGCAGCTCAGTCATTACGATTTCAGCGGCACTTCGCTTGGGGTCATGCTTGTCGTCGTATTTAATACCGGTTGGCACACCCCTTCCATTGTCGACAATCGAAATAGAGTTATCCGTTTGAATAACAACCGTAATTTCTGAACAGTAGCCGGCCAAAGCCTCGTCAATGGAGTTGTCCAGAACCTCAAAAACTAAATGATGTAAGCCCGTTCCATCAGAGGTGTCTCCAATGTACATTCCGGGGCGTTTACGAACAGCTTCAAGACCTTCTAAGATTTGAATCGATGCAGCGCCGTACTGCTCTACTACTTTTTTTTCTTCAGTCATTTTTTTCTAAGTTAAATACGCATTGGCATCACAACATACTTAAAACTCTCTGAGCCAGGCAGAGTAATCACAGCACTACTATTTGCATCGCCCAAACTAATTTGAACTTTTTCATTCTTAAGGTTCGCCAAAACATCTAATAAGTAACTTACATTAAACCCAATTTCTACTGTGTCGCCGCTGTACTCAGTTTCAATTTCTTCTTGAGCCTCTTCTTGCTCAGCATTGGTGGATTGAACGGTAATGCGGTTAGGTGAAAGCGAGAATCGAACCCCTTTAAACTTGTCCGTGGTAAGAATGGCCGCACGCTGAAGGGCTGCCTGTAAAACATCTCGACCGACAATTAAAGTATTTTTATGTCCTTTTGGAATTACTCTTTGGAAGTCTGGAAACTTACCCTCAACCAATTTGGAAATTAATTCAATATCACCAAAGGCAAATTTGATTTGGTTTGTAGTGAGGCTAATTTCTAGGGGTTCGTCTGAGTCCTCCAAAAGATGCTGGCACTCTAAAATAGTTTTGCGAGGAACGATGATTTCCTGTCTTTGACCAGAGCCCGCTGGTGCTTCCGCCAACTCAACTTGAGAATAAGCAAGTCGATGACCATCGGTCGCAACCGCCACAACCTCTTTACCTTCCACAACCAACAACATTCCATTAAGGTAATAACGAATATCTTGTTGCGCCATCGAGAAGTGCACTTGGCTAATTAATTGACGGAAACTTTTTTGCGACATCTTCCATGTGGCCGTAACTTCGCCAACACTTTGCATAACTGGAAACTCTGCGGCAGATAGGGTCTGCAATGAAAAACGGCTTTTGCCACTTTGCACAACCATACGGTTGTCTTTTAAATTAAGAGAAACCGGTCCTTCTGGAAGTGCGCGCAAAATATCTAGAAGTTTTCTTGCCGCAACTGTGGTTGTAGCGTCCTCTGCCCCAACTCCAAAATTTGCGTTGGTAGTAATTTGAATTTCAATATCTGTGGAGATGAAGGAAACCTTCTCACCATTTTTTTTAAACAAGAGGTTTGCCAAAATTGGCAGCGTGTGCCTACGTTCAACAATTCCACTAACAACCTGAAGGGGTTTTAGTAAGCTATCGCGCGAAGTGTTAACGAGTTGCATTGCTTTTAAATCCTTGTATATATCTTAGTAGTAATAGTAATAAGGCTTCTGATTTTAGTGGATAAGTCAAAAAACCCATATAAATCAACAAATTAGAAGACAAAAAACCTGTGGAAAACCCCTGTATAAACCTTGCACAAAAAGTGCATAACTTTTTTCAACACCCTATTTTGCATGAAGCCCAAAACTTTCCACAATTTATCCACACACAATCCCCAAACTTATCCCTAGGGTTGTCCACAAGCTTATCCACAAACAAAAACTAAGCTTTCAGGGTTTGCTCAATCACGTGGATTTCGTGGTTTAGCTGTCCGTCGTGGGCCCGCTCTTCCGCAATCTTCCGAACTGCATGTAAAACTGTTGTATGGTCCCTGCCGCCAAAAAGTTCACCAATCTCAGGAAGGCTTTTTTGCGTTAGTTCTTTGGCCATAAACATTGCAATTTGGCGGGGCCTAGCAATATTAGCCGGTCTCTTTTTAGAGTACATGTCAGCAACCTTGATGCTATAAAAGTCCGCTACTGATTTTTGAATGTTCTCAACAGAAATTTGTCGGTTTTGTATCGACAACAGGTCTTTCAGTGCTGTTCTAGCCACCTCAATCGTTACCTCTCGTCCATGAAAGCGCACAAAGGCCAATATCTTTCTTAGTGCTCCCTCAAGTTCTCGCACGTTCGAGCGCAGGTGCTTGGCCACAAAGAAGGCCACATCCTCAGACATCGGAATACCCTCGCTAATTGCCTTTTTCATCAAAATCGCAACCCGCATTTCTAGCTCCGGCGGCTCAATGGCAACCGTTAGGCCAGAGTCAAAGCGCGAGATTAATCGGTCGTCAATGCCCGCCATCTCTTTTGGGTAGGTGTCGCTAGTAATAATGACCTGAGCCTTGTTGCTGAGAAGCGCCTCAAAAGCATAAAAAAACTCTTCTTGGGTTCTAGACTTACCACTAAAAAACTGGATGTCGTCAATTAACAAAAGGTCTAGTGAGTGGTAGTAGCGCTTAAAGCGGTCAAAAGCTTTTTGCTGATAAGCACGCACTACATCAGACACATATTGTTCAGCATGGATGTAGCGAATGCGGGCGTTCGGCTTCTCTTTTAAAAGGTGGTTACCGATTGCGTGAATTAGGTGAGTCTTACCAAGGCCTACCCCGCCGTATAAAAACATCGGGTTGTATGAGCTGCCAGGGTTATGTGCAACCTGAACAGATGCTGCTCTAGCAAGCTGATTTGCTTTACCAGTAACAAAGGTTTCAAAGGTGAGGTTGGGGTTGAGTTTTGAGTGATCCTCAATTTCAAACGCACTCTCCTCTAAAGAGGCGGAGGCCTCTTGAGAATAGGTTTGTTGTACTTCGGGCGCCACAGTTTCCAAAATTACAGGGGCGCTGACAGGCGGTGTGGCGACCTCAACATCGAGGACAAAATTGACATTAATAGGTAAGCCAAAATACTGTGAAGCCAACTCTTGAAAGCGATCGGCAAAAGTTTTTTTAATCCAATCCAGCTTGAATCGGTTTGGAGCACCAATTGTTAGTGAGTGATCACTTTCGTCAAAAGAGACGAGGGTTAAGGGCTGGATCCATGTTTTAAATTGTTGGGGTGATAGCTCGCGCGAAAGTGCGCTAACTGCACCATCCCAAAAACCTAAGGGGCTGATCGAATTTAAAGCGGGGGGATTTTGTAGGTTGCTCATATTTTTAGAGGATCCATTGTAGCGATGCTGCAAAGTTATCCACAAGCTAAAAAAACGTGGAAAAGCTGTGGATAACTTGTGAACAATGTCAAAAAAGTAATATAAATTAATGGTTTAAGAGAAAACCACCTAAAAATAGAGAAAAACACCTATATATTCTTCAAGATAGATTGACCTTTTGCTCTGCAACAAGGAAAATAATTGGTTTTCCTAGGATCTATCATGAAAAGAACATACCAACCATCAGTAACACGTCGTAAGCGCACTCACGGTTTTCGCATTCGCATGAAAACTAAGAGCGGACGCGCAGTATTAAACGCCCGTCGCGCTAAAGGTCGCAAGCGTTTGGCTGTGTAATTTAGCCATTGAACAGCGCTAGGATTTCTGAATTATTAAAAATAACCCCCAAGACAACTATGTTTTGGGGTATTTACCTTGCGCCTGCACAAGAGGGTTCTAAGCCAGACTTGGGTGTTGCGGTAGCTAAGAAATTAGCCAAAAGAGCAGTCGATCGTAACCGCTTAAAGAGAATGATTCGCGAATTAATCTGGGCTGCCCAAAAAGGCGATTTAAACAAAGATGTGGTCGTTAAGCTTAAAAAACCCATCGGTCGCGGAACGGCTGGTAGGCTTAGAAAAAAAGAAAAAGAACTTCTTCGCTCTCAGATCTCGGGATTAATTTAAGGTGAGCCTCTTAAACAGCATCGCATTAAGGTTGGTAAAAAGTTACCAACTGTTTTTGAGTCCTTATATGGGCATGCACTGTAAATATGTACCAAGTTGCTCACAATACGCCTGCGACTGCTTCAATCATTATGGTTTTATAAAAAGCTCTGGCCTTGTTGCATGGCGCATTCTGCGTTGCAACCCCTGGGCACAGGGCGGCCATGATCCTGCGGTAAAACAAATATCTCATTAACTTAAGCGAACGCAAATGGACTTTAAAAAAACAATTCTTTGGGCAGTGTTCTCGATGTCGGGCCTCATGCTCTACAGCAATTGGCAGGTTCATGAGGGCAAACCATCTATATTTGGTGGCGCACCAGCCAACTCAACAGCGCCTGCTGACAAGTCCTCAACAAGCAATAAAGCAGATGTACCAAATCAAATATCAGGCGCACCAACAGTTGCTGCAACTCCGGCGGTTAATACTGGCGCAATCGAAAGCGCTGAAAAATTCATATTAAAAAATGATGTATTGGTATTGGAAATTAGCGCTAACGGCGCGAATGTGATCGATGCAAAACTACTGAAAGCGTTAACCGCAGAAAATACGCCTGTTGAATTGTTCCAGTACACAGCAACCCACAAATATTTTGCCCGCTCAGGCCTGATTTCTCTGAACAACAATGATTTACCAAATCATACGAGCACTTTTAAGCTTGTGCAGGCTGCCAAGGATGACTCAGGGAAGCATTATCTAACCCTTGCTACTGAGCGCAATGGCGTAAAGCTAGAAAAAACGTTTACCCTCAACCCAGGAAGCTATGTGGTTGAAGTCGACCATCGCGTGTCTCAGTCGAGCGCTAACGCTTCACCACTAGTTCTGTACACGGAGCTAGTGCGAGATGGTAGCCAAGAGCAAAAAATTGGACCATTTGGCGGCGCTTTTTCAGCGAGCACTTTTACTGGCCCAGCCGTTTATACCGATAAAGAAAAATTCAATAAGCTGGAATTTACGGCGATTGATAAAAACAAAATTACAACCCCAAGTCAAGTTGCTGCTGGAGAACCTGGCTGGATTGCAATGGTCCAACATTATTTTGCTGGAGCATGGATTCCAAGTGATAAGTTTGCTCGCGATATTTATGCTGGGAAAATTGACAACGGTTTATATCGCATTGGCATGCAAACCCCCCTTGGTGTTGTAGCTCCAGGCTCAATTGTCGTCGAAAAATCCCGCCTCTTTGTTGGGCCACAAGAGGAAAGTATTTTAGAAACAATTGCTCCCGGTTTCGAGTTGCTTAAAGACTATGGTTACTTAACTATTCTGGCGAAACCCATCTTCTGGCTATTAGAAAAAATTCATGGCTATGTTGGAAATTGGGGCTGGGCAATTATCCTGCTTACGATTTTGATTAAATTGGTCTTCTTCCCACTTTCTGCTGCAAGCTACAAATCAATGGCACGCATGAAAGAAGTTCAGCCGCGCTTAATGGCAATGAGAGAGCAATACAAGGGCGATCCACAGAAACTCAATCAAGCAATGATGGAGATGTACCGCAAAGAAAAAATTAATCCACTGGGCGGATGTTTACCTGTGGTTATACAGATCCCCGTATTTATTTCTTTATATTGGGTATTGTTGTCCTCCGTTGAGATGCGTGGGGCTCCTTGGGTTTTATGGATCCACGACCTATCGGTTCCAGACCCGTATTACATCTTGCCAGTCATCATGGCTGTTTCGATGTTTGTGCAAACCAAACTCAACCCAACACCACCCGATCCTATTCAGGCAAAGGTGATGATGTACATGCCCATCATATTTTCGGTCATGTTCTTTTTCTTCCCAGCAGGCCTGGTGTTGTACTGGGTGGTTAACAACTTGCTATCAATTGCGCAACAATGGCAGATCAACCAAATTTTTGGAAAAAAAGAAGCCAAGTAATTTTCTGATGGCATAGGGTTGAATGGAAAAGGCACAGCAATGATGACTAGAAAGCTGCCTATCATTGCTGTAGCCACCGCCCCTGGCAAGGCAGGCGTTGGGGTTGTGCGCATTAGTGGAAAAAATCTTTGCGCAATTACAAAAGCGCTTTTTCAAAAAGAGCTAGCTCCGCGACAAGCCCATTTGCTCACCTTGCGTGATGCTGATGGGCAAACCATCGACCAACTCATTGCCATTTATTTTGTAGCCCCTGCTTCGTTTACAGGCGAAGATGTTTTAGAGCTGCAATGTCATGGAGGACCCCAACTTCTCGAGTTGGTAATTAAGCGCTGCCTCGAGTTAGGCAAAGATGGCGGGCTGGTAATGGCAGAACCTGGCGAATTTACCTTGCGCGCTTATCTGAATAACAAAATCGATTTAGCGCAGGCCGAGGCTATTGCGGATTTAATCGATGCTCAGAGTGAGGCCGCCGTTCGTGGCGCTGCTAGATCGTTGCAGGGGGCCTTCTCGGAGGGCATTAACGATCTGATTGAAGAAATTACGCAATTACGTATTTTAGTGGAGTCAACCTTAGACTTTCCCGAAGAAGAAATTGAGTTTTTAGAGAATGCCCAAGCACGCCAACGTTTGGCCGCAGTGAAAGAGAAATTACAGTCCTTACGCGACGGAGCCAAACAGGGAAAAATTTTGCGCGATGGTATTTCGCTGGTTTTAGCTGGCGCTCCAAATGTTGGAAAGAGCTCCTTACTCAACAGACTTGCTGGTGAAGAGGTTGCAATTGTCACTCCTATTGCTGGCACTACGCGAGATCGTGTGAAAGAAAGCATCACTATCGAGGGCGTACCAATGCACATCATCGATACAGCCGGCTTGCGCGAGACAGAGGACCTAGTCGAGGCAAAAGGGATTGAAAGATCTTGGGATGCCATACGTTTAGCGGATTTGGTGATCTTTTTGACTGACCCCAATTCTGGCGAAGATGGTTTGAGGGAACAGATTCTTGGGAAGATTCCATTAAAATGCCCGGTTTTAGAGGTTACTAATAAGTCAGATTTGCTAGCTATCAGCTCGGCTGTGCCTCCAAAAGGAGCAATTTTGATTTCTGCTAAAACAGGCGCTGGAATTGAGGTCTTAAAGCAGCAGATATTAGGAATAGTGGGCTGGAATGGGTCTCAAGAGGGCGCAATAGTGGCCAGAAGAAGGCATTTAGACTGCCTAGAGCGGGCTGCGGAGCACATTGCAAAATCCGAACAATTCGCAGCAAATGGCAACAATTCGCTGGAATTATTCGCAGAAGAGCTATTTTTAGCCCAAAATCACCTCGGGCAAATCACTGGGAAGCTGCTTTCCGATGAGCTTTTGGGCAAAATTTTTAGCCAATTTTGCATTGGCAAATAAGAGGCGCATCCAGCGCCCCTTTAAAGGGTAAAAGATCCCCAAAATGATAAAATCGTCGGATTAGAAAATTAAATCTTCAAGGGTAAATACATGACTTTTGCAACTGCAGACCAAATTGATGCAAATGCGCCAGCTTACGTAAAAAACAAGCAATTGATTGGGTGGGTGAGCGAGATTGCCGCACTGACTAAGCCAGACGCAATTCATTGGTGCGATGGTTCCCAGGCTGAATATGATGAACTTTGTGAGCTTTTAGTCAAGGCCGGTGTATTTAAGCGCTTAAACCCAGCTAAGCGCAAAAATTCATTTTTAGCTCTCTCAGATCCTGAGGATGTGGCACGCGTTGAAGACCGCACATTTATCTGCTCTGCAAAAAAAGAAGACGCAGGCCCTACCAATAACTGGGTAGAGCCAAACGAAATGCGCGCAACTTTAAATCCTTTATTTGATGGTTGCATGCGTGGCAGAACAATGTATGTGGTGCCCTTCTCCATGGGTCCAATAGGCTCTCCAATTGCCCACATTGGTGTTGAGCTCTCTGACAGCCCTTATGTTGCAATCAATATGCGCTTGATGACTCGTATGGGCAAGGCTGTGATTGATCAGTTGGGCGCTACGGGCGCGTTTGTGCCTTGTATTCATTCCGTTGGCAAGCCGCTGGCGGCTGGTGAAAAAGATGTCGCATGGCCTAACAATAAGACCAAGTACATCGTTCACTACCCAGAAACGCGCGAGATCTGGTCATTTGGTTCTGGATACGGCGGCAATGCATTGTTAGGAAAAAAATGTTTTGCACTTCGCATTGCATCCAATATGGGTCGCGAACAAGGTTGGTTGGCAGAACATATGTTGATTTTGGGTGTAACTTCGCCCGAAGGAAAAAAATACCATATCGCAGCTGCGTTTCCATCCGCCTGCGGCAAAACTAACTTCTCCATGATGATTCCACCAAAAGGATTTGATGGTTGGAAGGTAACTACGATTGGTGATGACATTGCATGGATTAAGCCACGCAAAGACCCAGTCACCGGCAAGACTCGCTTATTTGCGATTAATCCAGAGTCTGGTTATTTCGGGGTTGCCCCAGGTACAAACCGTCAAACCAATCAGAACTGCATTGACTCTTTAAATCAGGATGTCATTTTTACTAATGTTGGACTTACTGACGATGGTGATGTTTGGTGGGAAGGTTTAACAGACACTCCACCAGCGCATTTGATTGACTGGCAAGGTAAAGATTGGACTCCAGCAGACGGTGCCGCTGGCCGCAAAGCTGCCCACCCAAACTCACGCTTCACAGTTGCTGCAACCAACAACCCAGCGGTTGACCCTAAGTGGGATGATCCAGAGGGCGTTCCAATTGATGCGTTCTTGTTTGGCGGTCGTCGCTCAAACACAGTGCCCTTGGTTAGTGAGGCGCGTGATTGGGTAGAGGGTGTTTACATGGCCGCTACCCTTGGATCAGAAACTACCGCAGCGATCACGGGTCAAATTGGTGTTGTGCGTCGCGACCCATTTGCGATGATTGCATTTGCTGGTTACAACATGAGCGACTACTTCCAGCATTGGCTCAATATCGGCAAGAAGTTAGAAGCCGAAGGCGCTGTTTTGCCTAAGATCTATTGCGTTAACTGGTTCCGCAAGGATGAGAGCGGCAAATTTGTTTGGCCAGGCTTTGGCGAAAACATGCGCGTACTTTCTTGGATTTTGGAGCGCGCTGAAGGTAAAGCAAAAGGTAAAGAAACGCCATTTGGTATTTGTCCAGAGCATGGTGATATGCATTGGAATGGGCTTGACTATTCAGTTGAAAAGTTTGCTAAAGCCATTCATGTTGCTGTTGATGACTGGAAGAATGAGTTGAAACTTCACACCGAGTTGTTTGATCATCTTGGCGATCGCCTGCCAAAAGAGATGAAAGAAACTCGCGCGAAGATTGAACAACGCTTAAACGCTTAAGCATTTCTTCACATTAGTTAAATGACCAAACCCCAACACCATGCAATAGTGGTGATCGGGGCAGGCATTTGCGGCGCAACCATCGCAAACGAGTTGCTCCAACGTGGCCAGTCCGTATGCATTGTTGATGCTGCATCATCTGCTGCCACCGCCTGTTCTAGTCATGCATATGCTATCGCGCATCCACATATAGGCAGAGGATCACCGCGCTTATTGCGTTTAACGCGAATCGCTTTTTTGTTGGCTGAGACCAGATGGGGCAAGGCTTGGAATAAACACGGCATTTTTCAGCCCACCAAAAAAGACAAGCATTTTGACCGAGTAGAAGTTACTAATTATTTGAAGTCATTAGACCTTGATCAAGATATTGCTGTTGCTTTAGACGCTCAAGAGGCAGAAAAAATTTGTGGCATTAAACAAAGCGGAGTGTGGCTTTCCCGTGGGGCATCCTTAAATATATTTGAGGCTAGCAATGCACTTCTGCAAGAGCATGAGGATTTAACTTGCTTATGGAATACGCGGGTTGCTAAGCTCGAGCAGCTCAATGGCCAATGGTTTTTATTGAATCAAGCTAATGAAGCCATTCTTTCCGCAGACAAGGTGGTAGTCGCAACAGCAATGGATAGCAAGCCCTTGATGAGCAGCATCGGAATACGATTACCGTTGAAGCCAGTTCGTGGTCAGTTGAGTATTTTCTCGATTAGAAAAGAGGATGCTTGGACGCAAAAATTACCGCGAGTTGGAATATCAGGCGATGGCTATTGTCTTCCAGCACAGCAGCTTGAAGATGGCAGCTATCGCTGGATGGTGGGATCTAGCTTTGATGAGGGTAAAGATGATTTGGGCTCAAGAGACAGCAGCGATGCATTTAATCGTGAGCAAGCAAAAGGCTTGCTTGATTATTCTGAGGGAGATTCTCGGTCACTCATCAAGGCTGGTGATTTTGTTGGCGTACGCTGCGTTGCTGGCGATCGCCTGCCAATTATTGGCGCACTTAACCAAAGGCCTGGGATCTTTTTGGCTACCGCTTTAGGTTCGCGCGGCGTTTTATGGTCAGCGCTTGCAGCTAAGCTAATTACAGCTCAGGTGCTGGGCGATGACTTTGCTTTGCTTGCGCGCTTAGGCTTTGCTGCAGATTTAGTTTCGGCACTAGCACCCACCCGTTTTTTTGCTGGAGCTTTAGCAGCACCGGCAGCTTTGGCCTCAAACTCAAAAGCAGTTTTGCCATCAGCACCCAAGGCTAAATAGGCCTTAAAGCCACGACCAGTACGGTTTGATTTGAAGTTGGTTAAGAGATCGGTCTTGCCTTCTTTCAGTAGCTTTTGCACCTGCTCAACCGAAATTTCTTGTTGCAAAACAACCTTACCCGTTTTGAAATCACAGGTTTTGCTTGGTCCGGTATTGTTCTCACAAAGGTAACGCATACCATCTTCATATACGGCACCAGAGCATTTTGGACAAACGCCCAAAGCTTGGCGGCCAGTGAAATCGATTGCCTCAGTTTCTTCATCTTGCGTATTGCCAAAATCAAACTCAAGTTTGAAGCCTGCGTTTGGATAGTCCGCATCATCTTCTGGAATTTCACTTAGCTTAATGATGGCTGCAAATGGACGACCTATTTTGCTGCGAAAGCCCTGCAATGGCCCAATAGTCTTCTCGCGCAACAACTCTTCTACTTCAGGATATTCAAATGCCCGACCGCCGGGTGTTTTGCTAATCGTAAAGCCACATTTTTCACAGGCAAACCGACGATAGTTTTCTTTCACCGAGCCCTTACAGTGTGGGCACGGCGTGGTCATCGTGGCGTAGTCACCTGGAATGGTATCGCTGTCATACTCCTTGGCGCGCTTAACGATGCGCTGCGTCATCTGTGCAATTTCTTGCATAAAAGTATCGCGATTCATCTTGCCCTGCTCAATCAAAGAGAGCTTGTTTTCCCAGTTACCAGTTAAATCAGGGCGCGTTAACTCTTCAACATCTAATCCTCGCAATAAAGTCATTAACTGAAATGCTTTCGCTGTAGGGATGAGTTCACGCGCTTCGCGCACGATGTATCTTTCGGCTAGCAGTCCTTCGATAATTGCAGCACGCGTTGCAGGCGTTCCCAAACCTTTTTCTGCCATAGCTTCACGCATTTCATCATCATCAACCCACTTACCAGCACTCTCCATCGCTGAAAGTAAGGTTGCTTCTGTATAGCGTGCTGGCGGCTTAGTTTTTAATGGCACGACGGCAATGGATTCGTTTTGAACGGTTTCGCCTTCTTTGACTGGCACAAGCTCATCGTCAGCTTGATTCGCTTTGCCATAGACAGTAAGCCATCCAGGGTTCACCAGAACGCGACCCTCAGTTTTAAAGTGGTGGCCCAAAACCTCAGTAATGCGGGTGGTAACTCGGAATTCAGCGGCTGGATAAAAGACCGCCAAGAAACGACGGACCACTAGGTCATATAACTTTGCTTCTGGCTCACTTAAAGTCTTGGGAGTTTCCAGAGTTGGAATAATTGCAAAGTGATCAGAAATTTTCGAGTTATCAAAGATGCGTTTGTTCGGCTTGATCCAACCGAAACCTACATTTGATTTTGGATCTTTTGGATCACCCTTCAGAATTTGTTTTGCAAATGCGCGGTAGTCTTGTGAGTTTTCAGCAAGCACTTCCATGGTTTTTTTAACGGTATCCAGGTAATCCTCTGGTAGTGCTTTTGCATCAGTACGAGGATAGGTTAAAACCTTATGTCGCTCATAAAGCGCTTGTGCAAGACCTAAAGTATTTTTTGCAGAAAAGCCAAAACGGGCATTTGCTTCACGTTGCAAACTAGTTAAGTCAAACAGTTGCGGTGCAAGTTGGGTTGCTGGTTTAGCCTCCTCTTTAACGCTTGCTTTTTTATCGCGACATGCTGCAACAATGCTTTGTGCCGCAGCTTCACTCCAAAGACGATTCTCGCGCGCATCTGGTTCAGCAGCATCTTTCTTAAACTTGGGATCAAACCAGCGACCCTCATAAACCCCAGCAGCAGCAATAAACTCAGCCTTTACTTCCCAATAATCTTTTGAAATAAATTTACGAATCAATTCTTCGCGCTCGACCACAATTGACAGCGTTGGAGTTTGAACACGGCCCACCGTAGTTAAGAAGAAGCCCCCGCTTTTACTGTTAAAGGCGGTCATAGCACGAGTGCCATTTATACCCACCAACCAGTCGGCTTCTGAGCGGCAACGCGCTGCATCAGCAAGTGGCTGCATATCTTCATCAGTGCGCAAGCTTGCAAAGCCATCACGAATGGCTGCTGGCGTCATGGACTGTAACCACAAACGCTTAATGCCCTGTGGCGCTTTTGCGTGTTGCGCTATTAGGCGGAAAATGAGCTCGCCTTCGCGCCCCGCGTCACATGCATTAATTAAAGAAGTGATGTCTTTGCGCTTGATAAGTTTTTGCAAGACCTTCAGGCGTGACTCGGTTTTGACGATTGGCCGCAAATCAAAATAGGGCGGCACAACAGGCAAGTTAGCAAAAGACCACTTCCCACGTTTAACGTCATATTCTTCTGGGGCGGCTATTTCTAAGAGATGGCCAACTGCCGATGAGATAACAAAGTCGTCGCTCTCAAAATAGTCCTCGTGCTTGGTAAAGCCGCCCAGCGCCTTGGCGATGTCGTTAGCCACCGAAGGTTTCTCGGCAATCACAAGAGTCTTAGGGTGATCCACGGATGAGGTCTTTGTGCTGCTTTTGGTAGATGCTTTAGCCACGCTTTTGCCTAAATTTGAGCCTGAAATGATGTTTCTAATAGCGAAAAAGGATGAACAATTTAAACCAAATCAGGGTTTGGTTAATTGCTTACCCCTTTTTTATTATTAACCGATAAATTGGGAAAAGTCCAAAAAGGCCAGCTTTTCAACAATGAAGCGGCTATTTTTGGGAAGGTAGACTGATAAAAAACGGCCTTTAATCCCTTTTAAATAGGGGTTTTCTCAAAAAACCAACTCTTCCAGAACTTCTTTGGGGTTGCGGACCAGTTTTGCGCCCTGCTGAATGAGAAGGTTGCAGCCGCTAGATACCGGAGACCGAATAGACCCGGGTAGAGCAAAAACCTCTCTTCCTAGCTCAACTGCAAGCCTTGCGGTAATGAGTGAACCGGATCTTTCTGTAGCTTCAATCACGACTACGCCAAGCGCTAGCGCTGCAATCAGTCGGTTGCGCATGGGGAAATGACATGATTTCGGTGGCGTACCCAGGGGGAGCTCGGATACCAAAAGCCCTTGTTTTCGAATATTGTTGGCTAAAGCCAGATGTTCTTTGGGGTAAATTACATCCACGCCGGCCCCACAGACTGCTATGGTGAAGTGATTGGGGCCAAGCTTAAGGGTTGCTTGATGCGCGACCCCATCAATGCCTCTTGCAAGCCCTGAGACGATCAGTAAACCAGCTCGGGATAGCTCTTGGGCAAAAATAGCTGCGTTTTCAAGTCCCTCAGCGCTAGCTTTGCGTGAGCCTACGATTGCAATCATGGGAATTTTCAACAGACCAAGATCGCCATCTATATAGAGACGCTTAGGTGGATCATACAAATCATGAAGCCGGTTTGGGTAGTTTTTATCACCCCTTAAAATACAAGTGATTTGGTTTATTTTGGGAAATGAGAGCATTAAAAGATTTTGATCTTTAGGGGGATTCCAGCAATCGGGACAGACTGATTGCTCTGTTGGATAATTCCTATATGGCTTTATTAAACGTCCTTTGTTACCCAGACTCGCGCTTGCACAAGGTTGCCAAACCTGTGGCACAGGTAGATGCGCGTATTAAAAAAATAGTCGCCGATATGGCCGACACAATGTATGAGGCCCCAGGAGTTGGATTGGCTGCAACCCAGGTTGATATTCATGAGCGCATTGTCGTGATTGATATATCGGAAGAGCAAAATGAGTTAAGGGTTTTTATAAACCCTGAAATTATTTGGTCAAGTCCCGAGAAAAAGGCTTGGCGCGAAGGCTGCCTTTCAGTGCCTGAGTTCTATGATGAGGTTGAGCGGCCTGCACAAGTTCGTGTCAGAGCTTTAGATGTCGACGGTAAAGAATTTGAAGTGGATGCCGATGGCTTATTAGCAGTATGTTTGCAGCATGAGCTTGACCATTTGCAGGGTAAGGTATTTGTTGAGTATTTATCGATACTGAAACGAACTCGTATTTCACAAAAACTAAAAAAGCGCGCCAAAGAGTTAGCGGGTGAGCGCTAGGCGCCGCTGATGAAAATTGTATTTGCTGGAACTCCCGAGTTTGCTGCGCAAGCAATGCGAGCAATTAATGACGCTGGCCATGAAATTGTGTTGGCGCTTACGCAGCCTGATCGCCGTGCCGGCAGAGGCATGCATCTGCAAGCGAGCCCCGTTAAAGAGTTTGCATTAGAAAAAAATATCCCTGTACTTCAGCCAGAAACGCTCAAGCGTAGTAGTAGCCACCCCCAAAAACAAGCTCAAGCGCAAGATACGTATACGCAATTATCCGAAATAGATTTTGATCTTATGGTGGTAGTTGCCTATGGACTCATCTTGCCAAAAGATATTTTAGATATTGCACAGAGGCCAGGAAGGCATGGTAGTTTTAATATTCACGCATCCTTATTGCCGCGTTGGCGTGGCGCAGCGCCGATACAGCGAGCCATTCAATCGGGCGACACCAAAACGGGCATTTGCATTATGCAAATGGACGTTGGTCTTGATACAGGCGATACGGTGCTTATTAATGCGCTTGAAATTACACCCGAAGAAACTAGCGATACATTGCATCATCGCCTAGCGAAATTAGGTGCCCAATCAATTGTTGATGTGCTAAATCATTTGCAAGCAGGCGAGGACTTGGTGCGCACTCCGCAAGAAGTCAAGGGCGTAACGTATGCAGAAAAAATATTCAAGAGCGAAGCAGAAATTGACTGGAATTTAAGCGCCCAAGAAATTGATCGACAGATTCGGGCTTTTAATCCTTTTCCTGGCGCCACTAGTCACCTTCATGAGTTGCCGATCAAATTCTGGAACTCTCGTATTCCAAAAATAGGCGCCTGTAGCAAAGCTGGGCGCCCTGGTGAGCTATTGGGCTTTAGCGAAGAGGGCGCTTATATTCAATGCGGGCAGGATATTCTAGAAATTTTAGAAATGCAAAAGCCGGGCGGCAAGAAAATGAATGCCAGCCGTTGCTTGCAGTCGCTTGGTTACCATGAACAAGCATTACGCTTTGATACAAAATAAAACACACTAAACCAATTTGACTGATAAAAAACCGCCGCACAGCCTGCCACTTTCCGAAGCAATCAGCATTGCTGCTCAGGCCATCAGCGAGGTAATGAGTGGCAGATCACTGACGGAAGTTTTGGATGAATTAGAGCCCCATGAGCGCCCAATTGTGCAGAGCTTAAGCTTTGATGCTTTGCGTAAATGGGTGCGATCACATGAGCTAATCAAACAATTTATTCCTAAGAACCCTCCGCCAGAAGTTGATCATCTATTGAGCGTTGCCATAGCACTATTCTTAAATGAAAACTCAGACGGCAAAGGTTATGCAGCTCACACCATTGTTGATCAAGCTGTAAGCGCGTGCGCTAACTACGATAAGACAGTGTATGCCAAAGGTTTAGTAAATGCGGTACTTCGCAAGGTAAGCCTCATTGTTCAGCCCACAGAGGGCCAAAACCGTTTTGCACCAGACCCTATTCCAATGTTTGTTCCGCCTTGGTGGCGCGCTAACTTAAAACGGCATTACTCAAAAGACTGGCAATCCATTTTGTTTGCACAAGCAAAGCGGGCACCATTGATTTTGCGCGTTAATCAAAAACAATATTCACGTGATCAATATCAAGCTTTATTAAGCGAGCTTGGAATCACATCTAATTTTATTGATGAAGTAGCAGGGGTTAAATTGCCATCTGCTTTGTTGTTGTCTGATCCAGTTCCTGTGTCAGAGCTACCAGGTTTTTATAGCGGCGCGGTATCGGTTCAAGATTCAGGGGCCCAGTTAGCAGCAATCCTTTTAAACCCTCAGCCAGGCGAGCGAATCTTAGATGCATGTGCGGCACCGGGCGGCAAGACTGCACATTTATTAGAGCTGGCAAATTGCGAGATGATTGCTCTAGAGCTCGATGGCGAGCGGCTTGGCAAAATCAGCGGTAATTTAGATCGCTTGCGCTTGCATTCCGATAAAGTCCAGGTCGTTCTGGGCGATGCTTCAAAGGTATCTTGGTGGGACGGCCGCTTTTTTGACAAAATCTTGCTCGATGCGCCTTGTTCTGCCTCAGGTATTGTGGCCAGGCATCCCGATATCCCCTTTTTAAGACGTGAGGCCGACATCAAGTCCTTGCAGCAGAAGCAACGCGGGATTTTGCAACAAGCCTGGAAAATGTTAAAACCAGAAGGTCTCATGCTCTATGTCACCTGCTCTGTATTTCCGGAGGAGGGAGAGGATCAGGCAGCTTGGTTTGCTGCCCAGCATGCCAATGCGGTACGATTAGGCGCTCCAGGACAGATTCTGCCGACTGAGGTAAGTGACGGTTTTTACTATGCTTTGTTTAAGAAAAACGGGCCATGAGCCAAAGAATTAAACAACTCATCTTTTTATGCTTGATGGCGTTGAGCGTATTTTCAACAAGCGCAAGCGCAGAAGGAATCAAAATTAAATCCTTTGAGTTGGAGAGGGTCGATAACGATTGGCTTTTGAATGCTACTTTTCAGATTGAGCTGTCGCCTGGCCTTGAAGACGCAGTTCAAAAAGGCGTAGTGCTTTACTTTCAAACAGAGTTTGACTTAACGCGTTCACGTTGGTATTGGTTTGATGAGAGGCCAGTGCTTGTCCAAAGACAAACGCGCCTGTCTTACCAACCCCTAACTCAGCAATACCGAATTGCTTCAGAGGGCTTTACATTTTCTGCACAAACGATTGCTGAGGCCTTACAAGCAGTTGGTAGCGTTGGTGGTTGGCGCGTAGTTGACCATAGTCAGCTGGACACAAGCAAGACATACACCGCCTCCTTGCGGATGGCTTTAGACTTGAGTAAGTTGCCTAAGCCATTCCAGGTGAATGCCTTGAACAACCGAGATTGGAATGTTTCAAGCGACTGGCTGCGGATCCCCTTTTCACCTGCTGCCTCCAATCTTATTAAGCGATGAAAGCATTTTCAACATTGCTTCAGAGTGCCTTTTTTACCTCTCAAGCTTGGAGAAAAAAAGCAATCCCGATTGCTATAGGCGCCATTGGCATATTTGCTTTATTTCTTCTAGTGCTGCTGTCAATTGCATCATCCAATACAGAGTTTTTTGATAAATACTTTATTTGGCTTTATGCGGCCAATGTTGTTATTGGAGCCTGTTTAACGTTAGTGATTTTGATTTTAGTAGTTGTGATTGGTGTTCGTTGGCATAGGGGGCATTTCGGTACTCGCTTGATTGCTAAGTTAGCAATGATCTTTGCATTGGTTGGTGTTGTTCCAGGCTTAATTTTGTATGGTGTATCGCTACAGTTCGTATCGCGGAGTATTGAAACTTGGTTTGATGTGAAGGTCGAATCAGCCCTGAACTCCGGGTTAGAGTTGGGGCGCGTTACTTTGCAAATTGCTCAGGAAGAGATTCTGGCCGAAGGAAATTTTATTGCCGAACAGGTTGTGCAGGTTCCGGCCGGCTCTAGCTCTGACCAGGTTGGTAGCATGATTATGAAGATTCGTAACCAATTTGGCATTCAGGAGGTTAGCCTCTTTAATGCGCAGCGTAACCTGATCTTGACTAGCGAGATAAAACCTAACAAATATTTGCCCGCCCCCAGCGCTGAAGTCGTAGCAGAGGCTTTTAAAAAGAAAGGCATTACCTTTTTAGATCAGGTTGAAGTCGAAGGCGGGCAGCGAGGCTATCAAGCAAGAGCGATTGTGCCAATTGTGCGCAAGAAGAGCATCTTAGGAAAACAAGGTGTCAGCAAAGATGTAGAGGATAAATATTTCTTGCAATTAGTGCGCCCCATTCCTACCCCATTGGCTAAAAATATTTTTGGGGTCGAGTCAGCCTACAGCGAATATCAAGAAAAGTCCTTGGGGCGCACTGGCTTGCGCAAGATGTTCGTTGGTACGTTAACGCTCACCTTATTTTTTGCGCTCTTTGTTGCTGTCACCTTAGCCTTATTATTAGGGCGCCAATTGGCCCGCCCATTATTAATGTTGCTTAAAGGAACCCAGGCCGTTGCGCAGGGCGATTTGTCCCCAAAACCCGAGCTAGATACTGGTGATGAGTTGGGAATGTTGACCCGTCAATTTAATGTGATGACTAGGCAGCTTGCTGACACTCGTAACTCCCTACAAGAATCAAAGGCTTTCCTAGAGAAGGTTTTAGGAAATCTCACTGCGGGGGTCTGCATTTTTGATAAGCGCTATAACGTGGTGTCTAGCAACGCCGGCGCAGATCGTATTTTTTCGCAGGATCTAACCCATTTAGACGGTAAGCCGTTAAGTAGTAATCCGGCGCTTGCTGAGTTTGAGAGCGCCATTAAAGAAGGCTTTACAACCATGCGGCTTGCAGTTGCCAACGAAGGCGCCTCTGCCTTCCAGACTTCTCTTAAGACTGCGCCAGTTTGGCAAAAGCAAATCCAACTACATACAACCAACGAATTTGAAAATGAATTGGGTGTTACCTTATTTGTGCGTGGAACAGAGTTAACAGCAGATTTGCGCATGGTAGTGTTTGATGACATTACTGATGTAGTGAGTGCACAAAGATCGATTGCTTGGAGTGAGGTTGCAAGGCGCCTTGCCCACGAGATTAAAAATCCACTCACCCCAATTCAGCTATCGGCAGAGCGTTTACAGCACAAGCTTGCTGGCAAGCTCACTCCTGAATATGAAGAAATGATCAATCGCAGCACCGAAACCATTATTGGCCAGGTACAGGCGATGAAAGAAATGGTGAACGACTTTAGAGATTTTGCTAAAACACCGTCGCCTGAGCTAAAGCCTTTGTCTATTAATGCGCTTACCGCAGAAATTTTAGCTTTGTATGAGGGCAGCCCATTGCGCACCCAGCTAGATCCTCATTGCCCAGAAATTATGGGTGACTCAACACAACTGAGGCAGGTGATTCATAATCTATTGCAAAATGCGCAAGATGCTACCTTGGAGGGATCCCACCCTGGCGATGCAGTTGAAGTGAAAACAGAGTTAGTGCCCTATGGAGAGCACAATGGAATAGAGCAAAAGGCAGTGCGATTAACAATAACTGATTCTGGAGTAGGATTTCCAGCTAAGATATTGGCAAGAGCATTTGAGCCTTATGTCACAACAAAGAGTAAGGGTACGGGATTAGGTTTGGCAGTGGTTAAAAAAATTATTGATGATCACTCTGCCAAAATTGAAATACGTAATCGTATGCAGGGAGCAGAAGTGGTTGGTGCGCAGGTATCAATATTGTTTATGAATCTAGCAAAAGAGGCAGCCTAAGCATGGCTAGTATTTTGGTTGTTGACGACGAGATGGGAATTCGTGAGCTTCTCAATGAGATTCTTACCGATGAAGGCCATACCGTCTATGCAGCAGAGAGCGCGATTCAAGCTCGAACTATTCGTGAGCAGATGCGCCCCGATCTTGTCTTGCTCGATATTTGGATGCCTGATACTGATGGTATTACTTTGCTGAAAGAGTGGTCTAAAACAGGCCAGCTTACTATGCCTGTGGTGATGATGTCTGGTCACGCCACCATTGATACAGCTGTTGAGGCTACCCGTATCGGCGCATTGAATTTCTTAGAAAAGCCCATTGCGCTACAAAAGCTGTTAAAGACAGTTACTAAAGCGCTAGAGAGCTCCCCAAAATATATTGAGCCTGAAACACAGAGAGCTACACAGCCCAGCACTAATCAGGTGGCAACTCCTAAGCCAACAGCGAATGAAGCAGCCCCAGCGCCTATCGAGGGTGAGTTCATTAGTGGCATTGCAAAAACCTATTTCGATCTGCCATTAAGAGAGGCAAGAGATCTTTTTGAAAAGGCGTACTTTGAGCATCAAATGCAAATCATGGGCGGTAGTATGACCAAGATTTCTGAGTACACTGGCCTGGAGAGAACCCACCTGTATCGTAAGCTCAAGGCTTTAGGAATCGATACATCTCGTAATAAGGGTGAGCAATAAATCCCTCAGTAAGGCAGCCCATTTTTTGCTTAAGCGTTAAGGGCATTATGTTGCGGCAGATAATCAAGCCCATATCGCCCTCTCACCATCTTCGGAATGATTCCTATGGAAATTAAGGTCAACTTTCTCGATAAGCTTCGTCTTGAAGCGAAGTTCGATGACTTCACGGTGATTTCTGATCAGCCTATTCGCTATAAGGGTGATGGTTCGGCTCCAGGCCCCTTCGATTATTTCTTGGCTTCATCAGCTTTGTGCGCAGCTTATTTTGTCAAGCTGTATTGCGAGACTCGCAATATTTCTACTGAAAATATTCGTCTCTCACAAAATAATATTGTTGACCCAGAAAATCGTTATCAACAGATTTTTAAGATTCAGGTTGAATTACCAGAAGATATTTCTGCAAGTGATCGTAAAGGTATTTTGCGCGCTATCGAACGCTGTTCTGTTAAAAAAGTAGTACAAGCTGGACCAGAGTTTGTCATTGAAGAAGTAAAGAACTTAGATGCAGACGCACAGGCCTTATTGACATTAAAGCCAGCAGCCGAAGCTAGCACCTATATTGTCGGCAAGGATCTCCCCCTTGAACAAACGATTGCCAATATGACTGCTGTATTAGCAAGTTTGGGAATCAAGATTGAAATTGCATCATGGCGCAATCTCATTCCTAATGTTTGGTCCTTGCATATTCGTGATGCACATTCGCCGATGTGTTTCACCAATGGCAAAGGATCGACAAAAGAAAGCGCATTGGCTTCAGCATTAGGTGAATATATTGAGCGACTGAGTAACAACCATTTTTATGCTGGCACATACTGGGGCGAAGATATTGCCAATGCTACTTTTGTGCATTATCCAAATGAGCGTTGGTTTAAGCCCGGCAGCAATGACGCACTCCCAGAAGAAATTTTGGATGAGTATTGTCTGAAAATTTTTAATCCTGAAGGTGATTTGCGCGGCTCACATCTCATTGATACAAATTCTGGTAATGCGCAGCGCGGTATCTGTTCATTGCCGTATGTACGTCAGTCGGATGGAGAGACGATCTATTTTCCATCCAATTTGATTGAAAATCTGTACGTCAGTAATGGCATGAGTGCTGGTAATACACTAGCCGAAGCGCAGGTGCAATGCCTATCAGAGATTTTTGAGCGGGCAGTGAAGCGCGAAATTCTGGAAGGTGAAATCGCCCTACCAGACGTTCCCCAGGTAGTACTCAAAAAATATCCCAGAATTTTGGAGGGCATTCGGAGTCTAGAAGAGCAAGGCTTTCCAGTACTGGTTAAGGATGCATCGCTAGGCGGCGTCTATCCTGTGATGTGCGTCACTTTGATGAATCCCCGAACGGGCGGAGTATTTGCATCCTTTGGCGCACACCCAAGTTTAGAGGTGGCATTGGAGCGAAGCTTGACAGAATTACTACAGGGCAGAAGTTTAGAGGGTCTGAACGATTTACCGCCACCCACTTTTGCAAGCGAAGCAGTGAGCGAGCCGAATAATTTTGTAGAACATTTCATTGACTCAAGCGGCATTGTATCCTGGCGTTTCTTCAGTGCAAAATCAGATTACGATTTTGTCGAGTGGGACTTCTCGGGTGAGGGCGAAAACTCTAATGCAGAAGAAGTAACAGCATTGTTTGGCATTCTTAAAGCAATGGGCAAAGAAGCTTACGTTGCGGTATACGATCAACTTGGCGCTATTGCATGCAGAATTTTAGTGCCCGGCTACTCTGAGATTTATCCGATAGAAGATCTGATTTGGGATAACACCAACAAGGCTTTGTTATTTCGAAATGATATTCTGAATTTGCACCTCTTAAGCGATGCTAGCCTAAGCGCACTTCTTGACCGCTTAGAGAATAATGAGTTAGATGAATATGGCGATGTTGCTACATTGATTGGGATTGAGTTTGACGAGAACACCCCCTGGGGTCAGTTAACAGTACTGGAGTTAAAGCTGCTTATTCATTTGGCCTTAAAGCAACTTGAAGAGGCACACGAACTAGTGGGAGCTTTCCTTCAATATAACGACAACACAGTTGAGCGTAGATTGTTTTATCAGGCTTTAGATACGGTGCTGCAGATCACCTTGGCTGATGATCTACAGATTAATGACTACATCATCAATTTACGTCGGATGTATGGCGATGAGAGAATGGATGCTGTAATAGGATCAGTGGGCGGTAGCGTTCGCTTCTACGGCCTAACTCCAACAAGCCTAAGGCTGGAGGGGCTAGACCGACATCACCGCATGATCGATAGCTACAGAAAATTGCACGCGGCTCGCTCCAAGGCTGCGGCCTAGCTATTTTCCAGGCTAAAACACAGTTTCATCTATAATTCCAAGTCTTGGCCTGGTAGCTCAGTCGGTAGAGC
>CAIVXR010000278.1 GCA_903909925.1 uncultured beta proteobacterium
GCAGCCAAACACTTTGCGGTATTGATTGCTAGAGTTAGAGCACGTATGGATATGACTCCTAACTGCTCGGCAACACCCACTAAGGCATTCAGACTATCTTCACTGACAGTGATGTTGGAGAAGTTCTCGCGCGCATATTGAATTGATTTGCTATCTGGTACAAAGTCATCATCGCTCTCTGGTAAATCTCTCCAGCCCAGGATATCGAGATTTAATAGAAAGGCTGCTCTTTGCCGAATCTTTTCATTCGGCTGTTCGTCATCTTCGATGCCTTCATCTAAAGCCACAACACCAAAGTGACTTTCAATTCTGCGACTTTGACCATCACGCTCAATGGAGATAAAGCCATTATCTAAAGCACTCACTACTTTTGCTACAGCGCCTACTTCAACTCTTTCTGCCATTGGCATGAGTAATAGCTGCTGATCGCATTGAGCCAGTAAGCCTTGCCTGAGAACAGCCTTGCCAGTGCGTAAGGTTTGATCGAGATCAATACCGCCAATCAGATTTTCATCAGAGATTCCAAGGGGCATCTTGCGCAGCGGTAGGCGCATACCGCCTAATTGAGCGATGGTATTGAGATAAGCTAACCAACGGTCCCGCACTGGGCCAGAGCGTGCTCGTAGAATAACGCCGCCCAAACCATGTGGGTTGATAACTAAGAGCTGAGCGACCTGGAGCGCGCGCAACCAAGTTTCAAGTTTGGCGCTCTTACTGATCTCTTGCGTTTGTTCTGGATTTTCCAAAGACAGTATTTACTTCGTTTTTTCAGGAAACAACTCTTCTAGAGCTCTTTTGACCCTGACGCCAGAACTAGAGTCATCCAAGGGATTGCGTCTGAGACGATGTTGAAGAGCAGGTACGGCAATCTTTTTCAGATGCTCGATCGTCACCTGATTTTTTCCACATAAGGCAGCATAAGCACGCATTGCTCGAAGAAGCGTAAGTTCCCCACGTAAACCATCAGTGCCTAAGTGACTGCAAAGCTGAGTGACTTTTTCTAGCATGGCGTTATCGACTTTGACATTGGGTAATTTCTTTTTGCCAGCTTGGATCTGTGCACGAATGACGTCGTCTTCTTTTTCCCAGATCTTCATGAACTTGGCTTGATTGCGCTCAAACTCATCACGTCGCTTAATAATTTCGACTCGGGCTTTAGGCTCTTGCGGTGTCTTGACTTCGACTGCGAGACCAAAGCGATCGAGCAGTTGAGGGCGCAGCTCACCTTCTTCAGGGTTGCCGCTGCCTACTAGGACAAATTTGGCCGGGTGACGAACACTCAAGCCTTCTCTTTCAACCACGTTTGCTCCAGAAGCAGCAACGTCAATTAATAAGTCCACCAAGTGATCTTCTAAAAGATTGACCTCATCGATATACAAAAAGCCACGATGTGCTTTAGCAAGCAAGCCAGGCTCGTAAGCTTTTTCTCCAGAGCTCAGCGCTTTTTCAATATCTAGTGCGCCAATCACGCGATCTTCAGTAGCGCCTAAGGGTAAGTCAACCACGGGAACTGGTTTCTTAATAGTTTTGAGTTTTCCACCAGTCTTGAGATTTGCGCGCAGCTCATCGCAAATAGGGCAGCTTCCTGCTGGGGCATTTGGATCACAAGCATAGACACAATGTTGAACCGCACTCATCTCAGGCAGTAATGCTGCAAGTGCACGAACAGCAGTAGATTTTCCAGTACCGCGATCGCCCATGACTAACACTCCACCCACGCTGGAATCGAGAGCTGCAATCAAGATTGCTAACTTCATATCCTCCTGCCCAACGATTGCTGAGAAAGGGTAATTACGCGCCATTAAGATTCCTTGAATTTTTTTACTGAAACTGACTTATTGCAGAGCAACAAAACGCTGTATTAGAAGATGATGATCTAAATATACTGGCATTCATTTTTTATTGGGATTTACCCTTAAATAATAGCTTTGAAGGGAAATAGATGTCAATTTTAATTGACAGTATTGTAGGATTCTTAAAGAATCAATCTGAGACAAAAAGTGCAAAAAGAGTGAAAAGTTAATTTATTTAAATTTAGCCCTTTTAATCAAAAATATTCAATGCTGACCAAAACAAAATCCTCTAATTCGCACGAGCCGATCAAGCTAGTGCTAGTGACGATGGATACCCACCTGAATAGCGCTGCAAATCGTGCTTATCTGGATCTGAAGAAGACTATTCCGGGGGCAACACTTAGCATTCACTCGGCCAGTGAGTTTTCTGGCAATCCAACCCATCTACAACAGTGCAAAGAGGATATTGCTAGTGCTGACATTGTGATTGCCACGATGTTATTCCTAGAAGATCACTATTTGCCCATCTTGGATGATCTCAAAGCAAGGCGAGATCATTGTGATGCCATGGTTTGTGCTATGTCTGCAGGAGACGTTACTAAGCTGACCAAAATTGGTAAGTTAGATATGAGTAAGCCGGCTAGTGGTTTGATGGCCATGCTGAAAAAATTACGTCCCAGCGCTAAAGATAAAGACGGTAAGAGTAAGAGCTCGACCGCTGGCGCTAAGCAAATGAAGATGCTGCGCGTGATTCCGCAGATGTTGCGTTTTGTGCCGGGCACAGCTCAGGATCTGCGGGCCTATTTCTTGTCATTGCAGTATTGGTTGGGCGGTTCTCAAGAGAACATGTACAACATGATGGTTAACCTGATTAACCGCTATGCCTCTGGCTCGCGTGAGTCTTTGCGTAAAACTGCTAAAGCGCTTGATCCAGTTGAGTATCCAGACTCTGGTGTGTATCACCCCCGTATGAAAAATCGCTTGAGTAGCAATTTAAGTGATTTACCGAAGGTAGTGCCAGATGCTAAAGCGCGCGGCCGAGTAGGGCTGTTAGTACTGCGCTCTTACTTGGTCTCTGGTAACAGTGGTCACTATGATCCGGTCATTGCGGCATTAGAGGCGCAAGGCCTGCAAGTAGTTCCTGCATTTTCTGCTGGA
>CAIVXR010000279.1 GCA_903909925.1 uncultured beta proteobacterium
GAGCGTTCACCACAAGATCCTTGGGAGCCCTTTAATCGTTCAGTCTTTGAATTTAACGAAGGTTTAGATGCTTATGTCCTAAAGCCAGTAGTAGCAGGCTATCGTTTTGTTTTGCCTGAATTTGTTCGAGAAGGTATTTATAACTTCTTTAGTAATTACAGTGATATCTATACCGCTTTGCAAAATATGCTGCAAGGTAAACCAGAATTTGCATTCAATGACTTGATGCGTGTAGTTGTTAATACGACTTTTGGTTTAGGTGGTTTTATTGATATGGCAACCCCAGGCGGTTTAGAGAAACATAAAGAAGACTGGGGTCAAACCTTTGGTGTGTGGGGTATCCCTTCTGGCCCATACGTAGTATTGCCATTCTTTGGACCAAGTAACGTGCGCGATACCTTTGGTACAGTTGCAGACTTGGAGACGGATTATTTCTTCAAATACATCAACCCAGTAGGCTTGCGTAACAGTCTTACAGGCTTACGTGTTGTCAATGCTCGGAACACTTATTACGAAGCGGGCGATTTGTTGGATGGCGCGGCAATTGATAAGTACAGCTTTTTGAGAGATGCTTATATACAGCGACGTCGGTATCAGATTAACGAGGGTCGTGATGACGAGGAGTCTACGACCCCGATTTACCAGAATCCTTACGAATAGGTAGTTTGTTTGAGGGGCTAAAATTAGCCTCAATCTAGATAAAGACAGCGAGATAATTGGATATGAAAAGTTACAGAAGAATCACTCAGTGCTTAGTAACGGGTTTGCTCCTGATCTCCGGTGCAGTATTTGCGCAGACACCTGATCAAGCGACTGCTCCCGATGCCTTAATCAAAATGGTTGTGACAGATGTCATGACCTCTGTGAAGTCAGATGCAGATATTCAAAAAGGTAATATTCCCAAGATTGTTGATTTGGTTGAGAAGAAGATTGTTCCTTATACCGATATGCGCCGTACTACTGAAATGGCGATGGGTCCTAATTGGAAGAAGGCTACTCCTGAGCAGCAAAATCAATTGGTATTGGAATTTAAGAACTTATTAATTCGCACATACTCTGGCGCTTTGAGTCAGCTACGTGATCAGACTGTGCAATTTAAGGCGCTACGTGCTGCTTCAGATGATAAGGAAGTCGTTGTCAAAACGGTTGTCCTTGGTCGCGGAGATCCAGTTCCATTAGATTACCGTCTTGAGAAAACCGATAAGGGCTGGAAAGTCTATGACATGAACATCATGGGCGTTTGGCTGGTTGAGGCCTACCGCAATCAGTTTTCAAACCAAATCAGTCAAAACGGAATTGATGGCCTAGTGAAGTTTTTGCAAGATCGTAACAAGCAATTGGCTAGCGCCAAGCCTGCCAATTCATAACCAGATTAGTCTAGATACTTAACGATGCCCTTTTCTTTGCCTAAGACCGTTACGCAGGAAAATGCTCTGCAGCTAGAAAAAGAAGGCTTATCAAATTTACTGAACTTAAGAGCGATTGACTGTTCTTCGCTAAAAGATTTTGATTCCACGGTATTGACTGTTCTATTAGCGTGGCAAAAAAGGCTACAAGCTGATGGCCACTGTCTTACTATCGAGTATGCTCCTGAAAAGTTAAAAGTACTAGCCAGCGTCTATGGTATATCGGCATTGCTAGGTTTTTAATCGCATGCAAGCTGCAATTTCAATTCAAAATATCTTTAAAAATTATGGCGCACTACAGGCTTTAGACGATGTTTCTTTGACGATAGAGCCCGGTGAATTTTTTGGTTTACTTGGCCCTAATGGTGCCGGAAAAACAACGCTGATTTCTATCTTGGCAGGCTTAGTGACCCCAAGTAAAGGGCATGCAGCAATTATGGGCGCTGATGTGCAAAAGACATTTCGTGAAGCACGCCGCATGTTAGGAGTTGTTCCTCAAGAATTAGTGTTTGACCCTTTCTTTACCGTTCGTGAAACCTTACGTTTTCAATCAGGCTACTTTGGCATTCGTAATAACGATGCTTGGGTCGAAGAGATCATGGCTAATCTTGATCTCACATCTAAAGCAGATAGCAATATGCGCTCTTTATCTGGTGGCATGAAGCGCCGAGTATTGGTTGCTCAAGCCTTAGTCCATAGACCTCCAGTGATTATTCTGGACGAGCCCACTGCTGGCGTCGATGTAGAGTTGCGTCAGTCTTTATGGCAGTTCATTAGCAGGCTAAATCAGGATGGCCACACGATTGTGTTGACCACCCATTACTTGGAAGAGGCTGAAGCCTTATGTCAGCGTATCGCTATGCTCAAGCAAGGCAAGATAGTTGCATTAGATACCACTGCTAATCTTTTGGCTCGATATGGTTCTGTAAAAAAAGATGGCGAAGGTAAGACGGATTTAGAAGAGGTGTTTGTCAACATCATGTCCAAAGGCAACTCATGAAGCATGGACTGAGTAGGCCACCCTTAGAGTACGGCAGTGGCTTTCCAACCTTGTTGCGTAAAGAAGTATTGCGTTTTTACAAGGTCGGGTTTCAGACTGTCGCTGCTCCAGTGTTAACGGCGGTTTTATACCTCATGATATTTGGCCACGTTCTCGAAGGCAGAGAAGTCTATGGCCGTTTAAGTTACACAGCATTTTTAATACCAGGCTTAGTCATGATGAGTGTTCTGCAAAATGCGTTTGCAAATACTTCATCTTCCTTAATACAGTCCAAGGTTACCGGTAACTTAGTATTTGTTTTGCTTGCTCCTCTGAGCCATTTTGAGTTCTATGCAGCCTATATTTTGGCAGCCGTATTCCGTGGCGTGGTAGTGGGCTTTGGAGTATTTTTAATTACTGCCTGGTATGGCTTGCCTGCAATAGAGTATCCATTGTGGATTTTGACCTTTGCCTTTTTGGGCGCCGCTATTCTAGGTAGCTTGGGTTTGATTGCTGGCATCTGGGCAGATAAATATGATCAACTAGCCGCTTTTCAGAACTTTGTCATCATGCCTGCTACGATGTTGTCAGGTGTTTTTTATTCAATCCATTCGCTGCCACCAGCATGGCAGGCTGTTTCCCATTTCAACCCATTCTTTTATATGATTGATGGGTTTCGTTATGGCTTTTTTGGAGTATCTGATATCCCCCCGTGGAATAGCTTAGTAATCGTTGCTTGTTTCTTCGTGGTCGTTTCAGTGATTGCTTTACGCTTGTTGCAAAAAGGCTATAAGCTCCGCCATTGATGATTTAGTTTTATTAGGAGAGATTGATGTTTCCAACCCCAGAGCAAATCGAGGGCTATATTAAGCAAGGAATTGATTGCACCCATATTCAGGTGGAAGGTGATGGCCAGCATTTTTTTGCAACGATTGTCAGTCCAGAGTTTGAAGGCAAGCGTTTAATACAACGCCATCAAATGGTATATGGCGCGATGGGTGAGCGGATGAAGGCTGAAGTACATGCTTTGTCCATTAAGGCATTTACACCCCAAGAGTTTGCCCAAAATTCTGTGACCTAAAAATATTTACTCATAATAAAACTAGATAAGCCTCTATTGGAAGCGCCTCATGGATAAATTAAGAATGGTCGGCGGCACCCCGCTAAAAGGTGAGGTAGTCATCGCAGGCGCTAAAAATGCAGCCTTACCAATTCTTTGCGCATGCCTACTGACTGATCAACCAGTAGTTCTTCGTAACGTTCCAGATTTGCAGGACGTGCGCACTATGCTCAAGCTCCTGCAAGAAATTGGCGTAACCGTTACATTTCCTGATGCGAGTGATCGCAGTCATTTAGTGCTCAGTGCAGCAGTTATTAAAAGTTCAGAAGCAACGTATGAGATGGTGAAAACCATGCGCGCTTCTATTTTGGTGCTTGGACCACTGCTAGCTAGAATGCATAGCGCTAAGGTCTCCTTGCCAGGTGGCTGCGCAATTGGAGCACGTCCAGTAGATCAGCACATCAAGGGCTTAAAGGCTATGGGTGCAAGCATCAAGATTAAGAGTGGGTATATCCAAGCAGAAACTAAGCCACCAACAGATCGCCTAAAGGGCGCATCAATTTTGACTGACATGATTACAGTAACGGGCACAGAGAATTTATTGATGGCGGCCACCTTGGCATCAGGTACGACGATTCTAGAAAATGCCGCGCGCGAACCAGAAGTTGGCGATCTTGCTGAATTATTAGTAAAGATGGGTGCAAAAATCTCTGGAATTGGTAGCGATCGTTTAGTGATTGAAGGCGTTGAAAAACTCCACGGTGCTGAGCATGCAGTTATTCCAGATCGAATTGAGGCAGGCACATTCTTATGTGCAGTTGCTGCTACCGGTGGTGAGGTGCTTGTGAAGCACTGTCGTCCCGATACTTTAGATGCAGTGATGGTCAAACTAAAGGAAACCGGCCTCCAAATGGAAGTGGGTTCGGATTGGATTAGGGCCTCTATGCAGGGTCGCCCTAAAGCAGTCAGTTTTCGTACATCAGAATACCCAGCTTTTCCAACCGATATGCAGGCGCAATTGATGGCTGTTAATGCTGTAGCAGGTGGTAGCTCAACGATTACTGAAACGATCTTTGAGAATCGTTTTATGCATGTTCAAGAGTTAAATCGCTTGGGCGCTGATATTGCAATCGAAGGAAATACTGCCATTGCGCAGGGAGTTGAAAAACTGTCGGGCGCCATTGTGATGGCTACGGATTTACGTGCCTCTGCTAGTTTGGTCATTGCTGGCTTGGCAGCTCAAGGTGAAACTCAGGTTGACCGGATCTACCATTTGGATCGTGGCTACGACCGCATGGAGCATAAATTGACACTTTTAGGCGCAAAGATTGAGCGCATAAAGTAAGCCTGATGGATAATTAGTCCATGAAATTGACTTTAGCCCTCTCCAAAGGACGCATCTTCGAAGAAACTGCAGAGATCTTATCTAAGATCGGTATCGTGCCGAAGGAAGATCCTGAAAAGTCACGCAAACTCATTATTGAGACCTCAAATCCAGATGTGCGCTTGATTATTGTGCGCGCCTCAGATGTGCCTACCTATGTGCAATTTGGAGGTGCTGACTTTGGCGTGGCAGGTTTAGATGTACTCATGGAAAAAGGGACCGATGGTCTTTATGTGCCATACGATCTCAATATTGCTAAGTGCCGTATGTCGGTGGCAGTACGCGAAGGCTTTGATTATGCTGCCGCAGTGAAGCAAGGCTCCCGTTTGAAGGTCGCCACCAAATATATCAATTGCGCACGTGAACACTTTGCTAACAAAGGTGTGCACATCGATACGATACAACTCTATGGCTCTATGGAGTTGGCGCCACTGGTAGGTCTAGCCGATGCGATTGTGGATTTAGTTTCTACAGGGAATACGCTCAAAGCTAATGGCTTGGTTGAAGTCGAACCGATTGCTGATATCAGTGCACGCTTAGTAGTGAATCAAGCTTCTTACAAGCGTAAGCGCGCTCAGCTGCAACCTATTTTTGAGTTGCTGAAGTAAAGCGCAACCTTACTTCTTACTCAAATGTCTGCACCTATTAAAGTTAAGCGCCTCAATAGCCGGGATACTGGGTTTAAAGAAACTCTGCTCTCTAGTCTTTCCTTGCCTATGGCTGATGATGAGGCGATTGATGCTACTGTCGCCAAAATTCTTTTAGCAGTCAAAGAAAAGGGTGATGAATCAGTCTTGGCTTTCACCAAACAATTTGATCGCTTAAATGTTGCCAGTGTTTCTGAATTAGAGATTCCACGCAAAGATTTAGAGCAGGCTTATCAAGCTTTATCTGCTAAGCAAAAGAGTGCATTAGATGTTGCCGCACAAAGAGTGCGCATGTATCACGAGAAGCAAAAGATTGAAGCGGGTTGTCACTCTTGGGAATATGAAGAGGCAGATGGTACACGCTTAGGTCAAAAAGTGACGGCACTTGATCGTGTCGGCATTTATGTTCCGGGCGGTAAGGCTGCTTACCCATCTTCTGTTTTGATGAATGCCATTCCAGCAAAAGTGGCTGGTGTTGAGCAGGTCATCATGGTTGTGCCAACGCCAGATGGTGCTCGCAATCCATTAGTATTGGCTGCCGCCTATTTGGCCGGTGTTGATCGTGTCTTCACAATTGGTGGTGCGCAGGCAGTTGGTGCCTTAGCTTACGGTACCAAGAGCATTCCAGCGGTAGATAAGATTGTTGGTCCAGGTAATGCTTATGTTGCTGCTGCTAAGCGCAGGGTATTTGGGATTGTTGGTATCGACATGATTGCGGGCCCTTCAGAAATTTTAGTCCTGTGCGATGGCTCAAGTAATCCCGATTGGATTGCCATGGATCTCTTTTCTCAAGCAGAGCACGATGAGCAGGCCCAATCTATTTTGCTATGTCCAGATGCTGCATTTATTGAACAAGTGCAAGCTAGCATTAATAAACTACTTCCTGAAATGCCGAGAGCTAAAGTGATTGAAGCATCTTTAAGCAATCGTGCACTCCTGATCCAAGTAAAAGATATGGGTGAAGCTTGCGAGATTGCCAATGAGATTGCCGCAGAGCACTTAGAGATTTGCGCTGCTGATCCACGCAAGTGGGCAGAGAGAATTCGTCATGCCGGTGCGATCTTTATGGGTAACTACACCAGTGAGGCTCTTGGCGACTATTGTGCCGGGCCAAATCACGTCCTACCTACCGCACGGACTGCACGTTTCTCATCACCACTGGGCGTGTATGACTTTATTAAGCGCTCCAGCATGATTGAGGTGAGCGAGGCGGGTGCCCAGACTCTAGGAGAGGTTGCCAGCACTCTTGCCCATGGTGAGGGCTTGCAAGCCCATGCGCGTGCAGCTGAGATGCGCCTGAAAAAATAAACTCAAACTAAATTAAGCTAAGATTTCTTTTAGAGCGGCGATGAGTTCGCCGCTTTGTTCATCTGTGCCAATCGTAATACGCAAGAAATCATCTATGCGTGGTAACTTAAAGTGGCGCACGATGATGCCGCGATCTCGCAAGGCTTGATAGAGCTTTGCGCCAGCATGGTTCGGATGGCGAGTGAAGATAAAGTTTGCAGTTGAGGGTAGCGTTTCAAAGCCTAGAGCAGTCAGCTCACTGACTAACTTGGTACGAGTCTGCACTACCTTCGCAGAGGTTTTCTCAAGATGGGCTTGATCTTCAATGGCGGCGATAGCACCTGCTTGCGCTAGGCGCCCTAAGGGATAGGAGTTAAAACTATTTTTAACTCGCTCTAAGCCTTCAATCAAGGCGGGGTGCCCAACTGCAAAGCCCACGCGCAGACCAGCAAGAGCGCGCGACTTAGAGAGCGTATGAACAATGAGAAGATTATCTGGACAAGCCTTGCCACGTAATAGCGGAATGCAAGACTCCGTCCCATAGTCAACATATGCCTCATCAATGACCACTACAGAATCTGTATTGCGGGCAAGTAGTGATTCGATTTCGCTACGAGTAATAGATCTGCCAGTTGGCGCATTAGGGTTAGGAAAAATAATTCCACCATTTGGAGTGCTGTAGTCGGTGAGATTGATTTCAAAATTTTTGCTAAGCGCTACTGTTTTGTAGTCAATGTCGAGTAGTTTGCAGTAGACCGGGTAGAAGCTATAAGTGATATCCGGAAAATGGACTGGCTTACTTTGTTTAAGTAGGCCTGCAAAAACATGGGCTAGAACTTCATCAGAACCATTTCCCAAAAACACTTGATTTGGATTAAGGCCATGCAATTTGGCAATGGCTTGTTTTAGTCCGGCACCTTCGGGATCTGGATAAAGGCGTAAATCTTCGTTGTTTAGACCATCAATTGCAGCAAGTACCTTGGGCGATGGTCCGTAAGGACTTTCGTTGGTATTGAGCTTTACCAGCCGCTGCATTTGCGGTTGCTCCCCCGGTACATAAGGGGTTAGGGTTTGAACAACAGGGCTCCAAA
>CAIVXR010000280.1 GCA_903909925.1 uncultured beta proteobacterium
CAGGGTTTTACTTCCACTAAACCTTTGTTAGTGGATTTAGCAAAGTAAAGACCATAAAACTCATCATCTTTCTCAAGGCCGTATTGATCTACCTTAGTAGATTTTGATACCACCTTTTTAGTAGATGCCTTCTTGGTAGAGACTTTTTTAGCTGTCTTTTTTGCTGGCTTCTTGGCCGCTACTTTTTTCACTACCTTTTTAGCGACAACCTTTTTGCCGACTTTCTTTGTAGAGACTTTTTTTACCGCCTTAGTAGCTACTTTCTTTTTTGCTGGAGACTTTTTAGTAGCCATGGTTGATTACCCTTCATGTGGTTTTAATGTACTCAAGTGCTTATAGATATTACTGCAAGTTTCTAAGTTTTTCATATAAGCGATATGGGGTTTAACCTGCTCATAACAAGGAAAAGCCATCAATGACCTATATTTTAGTCTAGGGCCTAACATGCCTTTTGGCTCGATATAGAATGAATGCGTAATGAATAAAACCTTCAAAATCATTCTGATAATCTTTGCTGCTGTCTTAGCCTTAGGAGGTGTAGGCGGATGGTATGCCGCATCATTCATTAATCCAGTGAAATTAACTCAGTTACTGAGCGCTGCAGTAAAAGATGCAACTGGAAGAGATCTCCAAATTTCAGGGCCAGTAAACCTGAATATCTTCCCTTCAATTGGTGTTCAGGCTGAGCAAGTTACCTTAAGTAATGCATCCTGGACAAGTCAATCTCAAATGCTCTCTTTAAAGCAAGTGGAGCTCAAGGTAAAGTTATTGCCATTGTTAGTAGGGAACGTAGAAATCAGTAGTATTTATCTTGTTGGACTAGATGCTTATTTAGAGACCAATAAGTCAGGACAAAATAATTGGGATTTACTGCCACCCGTAATTCCAGCTGATTCAAAAGTGACTGCTAGTAGTGCTTCTCAGACATCATCTACTGACAGCACTTTTGTGGCAATCGAAGCCATCTATGTTTCTGATGCACGCATTACTTATCAGGATGGTAATAGCTCAGCAAAGCTAATAGAGATTCCCAAATTTTCACTCACTGGTGCAGATGGCAAAACCAGTATCTTGCTTGATCTCCAATACGCCAATTACAAATTGGGCCTTAAGGGGAATATAGGCTCACTCCGCCAAACCCTCGCTGATTGGAATCAAGCTCCAGTGAAGACAAGTCTAGATTTGATGCTTACTCTAAATGAAAGATCCTTGAGCATTAAAGGCAAGGTCGATAAACAGCCTAAAGTATTACCGCAATTCGATATCAAGCTAGAGTCTAAATTATTTGATTTTGCTCCACTAGCTGCAACCTCTCTCTTGTCCTCTGTCGGAAAATCTACAGTAGCAGTAAAGCCCGCCAGCACCCAGAGTAGATATTTCTTTAGTGATGAACCATTGCCATTTAATTTTCTGCCAAACGCCAATGGAAGTATTGCACTCAAGATTGATGAACTCAGCCTGCCGAATCAGGCGCCCCTGAAGAATGTGAATGGCATCATTGCATTTAAAGGAGACAAGATTGATATGAATAATCTGAAATTTGAGTTTGGCAAAGGTCAGGGTCAGGCGCAAATTTCTTTTACGCAGATCAGTAGCGCAGCTCCTGCCGTATCAATAAAAGCTCTTGCCAAAGATTTTACTTTGGAGCAAGTAGTTGTTAGTGGTGACTCAAGTGCTAGGGTAAGCCGAGGGGATGCCCAAATTGCCTTGAATCTATCTGGCAGGGGCAAAAGTTTGCATCAGATAGTCGGAGCTGCAGATGGTGTCGTACAAATGACGGTGGGTAATGCCCGCATCGACTCAAAACTGCTAAATGCTGCTGGCGACTTAGCTGTCACCATTATGGATTCATTAAATCCAATGCGTAAGCAAAGTAATCAAACCATTCTAGAGTGTGCAGTTGCCTATTTGCCAGTAAGTAATGGCATGGTCAACATCAAGAATTCCATTGGAGTAGAAACCGATAAGCTTGATATTTCTTTATCAGGAACGGTCAATCTGAATACTGAAGTGATTAATCTCAAGATTGAACCCCACCAAAGATCAGGTCTGACTACAGGAGTTGATTTAGGAGGTTTAGTTCAGCTTGAGGGAAGTTTGCAAAATCCAAAGATTGGCATAAACAAGGAAGGTGTTCTGAATAGTGCTGTATCTATCGGCCTAGGTTTTTTAACAGGTGGGATTAGCATTGCTGCAGAAAATGCTAAATCCATCAGCACCAAGAGGCAGCCCTGTAAAACAGCAATGCGCTCTTGGGAGGATATTTATCCTGGATCTAATTAATTCAGTTTTTAGAATACCAAGCCGCTGACAAAGAGGCTAAATAAAGAAATAAAGATACTTGCAAAGAGTGCAGTCCAGAAGCTAGAAATCGTAAAGCCACTAACGACTGCAGACACTAGCATTAAAACTAAAGCGTTAATGACTAGTAAAAATAAGCCCATCGTAATTACTGTTAAAGGCAGTGTGAATAGAATGAGTAACGGTTTAACGATGGCATTAGCAAATCCTAAGAGCAAAGCAGCAATGATGAGTGAGCCTCCATCAGCAAAGCGTAAGCCACTAAAGATGTAGCTTGCTACCCAAAGAGATAGGGAGGTTAGACCCCATTGGATCAAAAATAGCGTTAAGTTACCCATGTTTTTCTTCCTTTTCTTCTTGTGAGAAGTTTATAGAATAGTGCCTATAAGACTATCTTATCAGTCAACTAGTAATGCGGGGGGATTTCATCTTTGAGGCTGCCACCACCCCCACCAGAGCTGCTAGCTTGCTCTTTAATAGCTTTGAGCTCGCGGTACAAAAATTCAATTTGTTGTTGTTGCTTATAGATGGTCTCATTTAGTTTTTCGATGAGGTCTTCAGTGAAGCTAAGTTTGATTTCAAGATTGGTAATACGTTCATCACTCATTTGGTTTGCCTTTTTATTCTGAGACGAGCTCAAAGCGCCCATCTTCCATTTCTACTTTTGGCCTAATCCAAAAATCATGAGATTGCATTGATTCATAAACATAGGCTGGCTCAAGAGAGGCTTCAATATTGGCTAGCAAAACGACTTTATAAAAGCCGCCCGTCTTTTTGTGTCTTAGTCTGCTACCAGGCTTAAAGAGTCCTTCATCAGGGGCGGCCATTTTGGGCTTCATCATGTCAACTATGCACTTTCTCAGTATGATCTTAGGATGGCAAATCCCATCCCGTACTCCATTCTAGATATATCTCCCATCCCTGCGGGTTTTACTGCAGCTGATGCCTTGCGTAATTCTTTGGATATTGCCCAGCATGCTGAAAAATGGGGCTATACCCGTTATTGGGTAGCTGAGCACCACAACATGACAGGGAATGCGAGCTCTGCAACAGCTGTATTAATAGGGTATTTGGCAGCAGGCACATCACATATTCGGGTGGGGTCTGGTGGCGTGATGCTACCGAATCATGCCCCCTTAGTGATTGCAGAGCAGTTTGGTACTTTGGAGTCTTTGTATCCAGGACGGATTGACTTAGGTCTTGGCAGGGCACCTGGTACCGACCAGATGACAGCGCGAGCCTTGCGACGTGATTTGCTTGGCAGTGATGATCGCTTTCCACAAGATGTTCGTGAGCTACAGCACTACTTTGGCCCAATTCAGGAGGGGCAGTCTGTTAAGGCTATTCCTGGCGCTAACACTGAGGTGCCCATTTGGATTCTAGGCTCTAGTCTTTATGGTGCCCAACTCGCTGCACATTTTGGCCTGCCTTATGCATTTGCCTCGCACTTTGCGCCTGAGCAATTGATAGAGGCAATGAAGATGTATCGTGAGCTCTTTAAACCCTCAGACAAATTAGATAAACCCTATTGTGCTTTTGTCATGAATATCGTGGCTGCTGATACAGATGAAGAGGCTGTTCACTTATTTACAACCCTGCAGCAAAACGTGGTTCGTATGAGGCGTAATACCCGTGGTCTATTGCCGCCACCAATAGCTAATCTCGATGAGTTTTGTGAGCCTCATGAAAAAGCAGCAGCCGGCCATACCTTGCAGGTCTCTGTAGTAGGCTCACTAAAAACTATTAAAAAAGGGATACGTCATTGGTTAGATGCTACTGGAGCAGATGAAGTCATCGTTACTGGTCAAATCTTTGATCATCAAGCGCGCTTACGATCTTTTGAAATCGCAGCTCAGGCAGCCCAGTCGCTATAGATCTAAAGACTTGTAGTCAGCGGTAATTAAAACATCCTCTTTTGCCGCCTGAGAAAAAAACTTTAATACCGCATTGTCTTTGCTAATCAGGGTACAAGGCTTTGCGGTAAAGGCTAGATCTAGAAAGATCTGATCATCAGGATCTTGGCAGCGCCAAGGTGAGGGCAAAAGGCTTTCATCGCTTAGAATACGAGCCAAAGATTGCCATTGCAGCAAGACCTTTTCTTGTTCTGCCATCTCCAAAGAAAATAGGGGTCTAGAGATCACATCTGCAAACTCTTCTAGAGTTTTTCGGCTCGCAAGCGCATCGATTCTTCGCTCAAGTAGTGC
>CAIVXR010000281.1 GCA_903909925.1 uncultured beta proteobacterium
AAATCAGCTGGAGAAAATCGCTCTGCTTTTATCGCTCATATGGCGATCAGCGCTTAAAGTTCTCGCTAAATACGAACTGGAATTCCTTGGGCGGCCATATATTCTTTTGCCTGCCCTACGGTGTACTCGCCATAGTGAAAAATACTAGCTGCTAAAACTGCATCTGCATGGCCTTTGGTAATGCCATCAACTAAATGCTGCAGATTGCCAACGCCACCAGATGCAATCACTGGGATAGATACTGCGTCACTCACAGCCGCTGTTAAAGCTAAATCAAAGCCATCTTTACTGCCATCGCGATTCATGCTGGTGAGCAAAATTTCGCCAGCACCGCGTTGGGCTACCTCGCTAGCCCACTGCACCACATCGATGCCGGTAGCCGTTCTACCACCATGGGTAAACACTTCCCAATTCCCAGCAGCAGTTTGTTTAGCATCAATGGCGACTACGATGCATTGGGAACCGTAATAAGCGGCAGCATCCGAAACCAAATCTGGATTAGCCACTGCGGAAGAATTCATACTCACTTTATCTGCGCCCGCATTGAGTAAGCGACGCACATCAGCAACAGCGCGCACACCACCCCCAACCGTTAAAGGAATAAAAACTTGTGATGCCACATCTTCAATGATGTGCAAGATTAAATCACGCCCATCAGATGTTGCAGTGATATCTAAAAAAGTAAGCTCGTCTGCACCTTGAGTGTCATAACGTTTAGCGATTTCTACAGGATCACCTGCATCTCGTAAACCAACGAAATTCACACCCTTAACAACACGCCCTGCAGTCACATCCAGGCAAGGAATAATTCGCTTAGTGAGCACTAGATAATTTTCTTTGCGTACTTCAGAGTTAACTCATCCGCATATTTTTGAGCTACCGCAAGATCAAGATCTCCAGCATAAATAGAGCGCCCCGCAATCACGCCCATCACGCCCTCTTCCTCTGCCTTGCAGAGCGCCTCGATATCTTTATTATTCGAAAGGCCACCGCTTGCAATCACTGGAATACGAATGGCCTGAGCCAGCTTGATAGTGGCTTCAATATTGACACCCTTGAGCATGCCATCACGACCAATATCGGTATAGATGATGGCCTCAACGCCCCAGTCTTCAAACTTCTTGGCAAGATCAATCACTTCATGCCCAGTGATCTTGCTCCAACCATCGGTTGCTACCTTACCATCACGTGCATCTAAGCCCACCATGACATGCCCAGGAAATGCTGTACAAGCATCTTGCACAAAGCCAGGGCTCTTGACTGCAGCAGTGCCAATGATCACAGTATTAATACCGTCATCTAGTAAGCGCTCAATCGTTTCAAGATCACGAATACTGCCACCCAATTGAACTGGTATCTCATCGCCGACAGCTTTGAGAATAGATTTAATTGCAGCTTCGTTTTTCAGCTTGCCAGCAAATGCGCCATTAAGATCGACTAGATGTAAGCGGCGCGCCCCTTTGCTAATCCAGTGTGCTGCCATCGCACCAGGGTCTTCAGAGAAAACCGTAGCTTTATCCATATCACCTTGTTCAAGTCGAACGCAGTGGCCGTCTTTGAGATCAATTGCAGGAATCAGCAGCATAGCTAAAGGTTGAAAGTATTAAGGTTGCCAAGAAACAAAATTTTGATAAAGCTTTAATCCATATTCTGCACTTTTTTCAGGATGAAATTGTGTAGCGAAAATATTATCTCGTGCTACTGCAGAAGTAAACCAATCTCCGTACTCTGTTGAACCCGCGACATCTTCTTTACGCTGCGGTACAACATAGTAGCTATGGACAAAATAAAAGCTAGTGAGGTCTGGAATACCCTTCCACAGAGGGTGTTTTGAGTCTTGACGCACCTGATTCCAGCCCATATGGGGGACTTTATAAGCAGCTCCATCAGCCTGCTTCTTGCCAGCTAACTCAAAACGGCGGACCTCCCCCGGAATCAAACCCAAACATGGAGTCCACTGATTCTTTTCAGATGTGCGCACTTCAGCACTTTGATCAAACAGCATCTGCTCGCCAACACATACTCCAAGCAGGGGTTTATTTTTGGATGCCTCTAAAAGAGCTTCTAATAAACCAGACTCTCCAAGGTGTTTCATGCAATCAGGCATTGCGCCTTGACCAGGCAATACCACACGACTTGCAGAACGAATTTCTTCTGGCTGATGCGCAATCAATACATTGTCATCAGGAGCTACATGATGAAATGCTTGATATACGGAACGTAAATTACCCATCCCATAATCAACAATCGCAATGGTTTGCGCCAATTTAGCTTATCTTTCGCTGTTGTCTGCAGAGCAAGCAGGTGTCTAGATTAGAGACTGCCTTTAGTCGAGGGGACGGCACCAGATGCCCGTGGGTCAATGGCTAAAGCCATACGTAAGGCACGGCCAAAAGCTTTGAATACAGTTTCAATCTGATGGTGTGCATTAATACCACGCAGATTATCGATGTGCAAAGTCACTCCGGCATGGTTCACAAAACCACGAAAGAACTCAATGCTAAGATCAACATCAAAGTCACCCACTCGAGCACGAGTAAACGGTACGTTAAATTCCAATCCTGGGCGGCCAGAAAAATCGACTACAACACGCGAGAGCGTTTCGTCCAAAGGAACGTAAGAGTGACCATAACGGGTAATACCCGCTTTATCACCCACTGCCTTAGCAAAAGCCTGACCTAAGGTAATACCGACATCTTCTACGGTATGGTGATCATCAATATGGGTATCGCCATTGGCGACTACTTTGAGGTCAATCATGCCGTGACGGACAATCTGATCGAGCATATGGTCTAGAAAAGGGACGCCAGAGGCTAGCTCAGCCTTACCAGTGCCATCTAAATTGATGGAAATTTGAATTTTGGTTTCCGAAGTGTTTCGGGTAACGTCGGCTTGCCGCATTTCATTGCGCCGCGAGGCGAAGTGTTGATTGAAGCCTCATAATA
>CAIVXR010000282.1 GCA_903909925.1 uncultured beta proteobacterium
ATCCTAAAAACAAAAACCCCAGCAATTAGCTGGGGCTGGTATGTGGTGGCTGATGGATTATTTTGTTCTCATCAACTCAGGCCTTACCCGCCCCAAGCTTTAGGCTTAGTGCTAGCAGAAGGAGACCTGTTAAGGGTGAGAAATTGATCAACATGGAATTAATATACCCGAAAATTCTAAAATTAGCTAAAACGCTTGCCGCTGAGGCGCTCCCAGGCCCAAATCACGTAGCCAGAGATGGAATACACCACAAAAACACCGAATAAGGTTAATGGTGGGTTTGAAGAAATCAACACAAAGGTCAAAATCATCAAGACCATTACGCCAAATGGTACACGATAGCGAACATCTAACGCTTTGCCACTATAAAAACGGGCATTAGAGACCATCGTTAAGCCTGCATAGACTGCAATGAAGAAAGTGATCCAGGGAATCGCGGTATCGCGCACTGGAATCTTATTGTCATCAGCCAGCCAAATAAATCCAGCCATTAAGGCGCCGGCCGCTGGACTTGGCAAACCCTGGAAGAACTTCTTATCAACCACACCAGTGTTCACATTAAAACGCGCTAGGCGTAAAGCAGCACCCGCACAATAGGTAAAGGCAGCTAGCCAACCCCACTTACCTAAATCTTTTAAGGCCCACTCATAAGCAACCAGAGCTGGTGCCACACCAAATGACACCATATCGGCTAATGAATCATATTGCTCACCAAAAGCGCTTTGAGTGTTCGTCATCCGTGCAATGCGACCATCCATGCCATCTAATACCAAGGAGGCAAAAATAGCGATCGCTGCAATCTCAAACTGGTGGTTCATCGCATTGACAATCGCAAAGAAACCACTAAACAATGCTGCCGTTGTAAATGCATTTGGCAACAAATAAATGCCTTTGCCGCGAGGGCGAGGTTTTTTCTGTAACTCTTCTACCTCGTAATCAAGCCCATCGCCTAAATCGTCTGCCCATTGATCGTCCTCAGACCCTACTCGTTTACCTGAAAGACGACTACGATCGATACGGCCACGGCGGCGAAATGTACTCAAAGAATATCCTTGTGATTTTTTCTAATCAGTCCAGACCTGGCAAGCGAGCCAAGGCTGTGTTGGTTGCAAATACGGTATCACCAACGCTGACCATTGGAACAGCAGTCAATGGCAAATACACGTCTACTCTAGAACCAAAGCGGATAAAGCCATAGCGCTCACCTGCTTTTAAGCGATCACCAACATGGATATAGCAAAGAATACGACGGGCAATTAAACCAGCAACCTGCACTAAAGTCACGATCTGGCCATTGGCATCAATCACAACGGCGTTACGCTCATTCTCAGTAGATGCTTTATCCAAATCTGCGTTCACAAACTTGCCTGGGAAATACTGAATGTCTTTGACCAAGCCATTTACAGCACTGCGATTAGAGTGCACATTAAAGACGTTCATGAAAACACTAATTTTGAGCGCTTCGCGACCAGCATAAGGATCGTTAGCTTTTTCTACAACCACAATTCGACCGTCAGCTGGAGATAAGACCAAGTCGCGACCAATTGCAGGAATACGTTGTGGATCACGGAAAAACTGGAGAACAAAGATAAAGATGATCCAAAGTGGCCATGACCATGCAATACCACCTAAAAAGTGGACTAACAGAGTCAAAGCCCCCACTAGTGCCAAATACGGCCAACCTTCTTTCGCAATAATGGGGTGCGGATACATCATCTTTGTTCTAAGCCTTTTAATGAACTACGATTATTGGAATGCTTAGTTCTTGGTTTGATCTACTAACTTGTTCTTTGCAATCCAAGGCATCATCGCGCGTAACTTAGCGCCAACGATTTCAATTTCATGCTCAGCATTCAAGCGACGACGAGAAATCAAGGTTGGTGCACCTGCTTTGTTTTCCAAGATGAAGCTCTTGGCATATTCACCAGTCTGAATATCTTTTAAGCACTGACGCATTGCATTCTTTGTTTCTGCAGTCACCACACGTGGACCTGTTACATACTCACCATACTCAGCATTATTCGAGATGGAGTAGTTCATATTCGCAATACCACCCTCATAGATCAAGTCAACGATCAATTTGAGCTCATGCAAGCACTCGAAGTAAGCCATTTCTGGGGCGTAGCCAGCTTCAACCAACACTTCAAAGCCAGTTTTAAT
>CAIVXR010000283.1 GCA_903909925.1 uncultured beta proteobacterium
CCCATCACTATTCCGACTATTGGCTTCTTGCTCATCTACCTCTCCAAATGCCCTAAATATCTATCAAGGCCTCTATTATCCCTGAGTTAAACGATTCAGGGCTTCACGGTACTTTTCAGCTGTTTTTTCAATCACATTAGCTGGTAATTGTGGCGCAGGGGCAGTCTTAGGCCATAACTTGCCATTGACTTGAGCAGTTTCTAACCAATCGCGCACAAATTGTTTGTCATAAGATGGCGGGTTTGAGCCAACATAGTAAGTTTCTGCTGGCCAGAAGCGAGAGGAGTCTGCCGTGAGGATCTCGTCCATCAAAACCAATTGACCAGAATCATCTAAACCAAACTCAAACTTAGTATCAGCAATGATGATCCCACGAGTCGCAGCGTATTCAGATGCCTCTTTATAAAGACGAATACTGACCTCACGAATTTGCTTGGCTAATTTCTCACCAATGAGTTCAACCACTTTCTCAAATGAAATATTCTCATCATGATCACCAGCATCTGCTTTAGCAGCAGGTGTAAAAATCGGCTCAGGTAATTTTTGAGCATTTTCTAGGCCAGCAGGTAATGCTATTCCGCAAACCTTACCAGTCTCTTTGTAGTCTTTCCAGCCGCTACCAGCAAGATATCCGCGCACTACTGCCTCTACCAAAATCGGCTTTAAGCGCTTAGCAACTACCGCACGGCCCTTGACTTGAGAAACTTCATCAGCAGTCACCACAGTAGTAGGATCAATTCCAGTCAAATGATTGGGAATGACTGAAGCTAATTTATCAAACCAAAAATTAGCCATCTGGTTTAGTACGATGCCCTTCTCTGGAATTGGCTCACCCATCACTACATCAAATGCAGATAAACGATCAGTAGTAATCATCAATAATTTATCGTCACCTAGGGCATAAACATCACGCACCTTACCCTTGGATAACAAAGGCAGTGACTTAATAGAGGTAGCGAATAAGGCTGGCATCTTAAATTCACTTCACAATCTGAATCAGTTTGCCGCTCTTATAGAGTTCAGCCATTTTTTCCAAAGGGATAGGCTTGATTTTAGAAGCTTGACCAGCAGATCCAAAAGCCTGAAAGCGAGCAATACAAACCTTCTTAGCAGCTTCCCGTGCTGGCTTCAGATAATCACGGGGATCAAATTTACTTGGGTTCTCCATCAGGTAACGACGGACAGCGCCAGTCATTGCTAAACGAATATCGGTATCAATATTGATTTTGCGAACACCATTTTTTATACCTTCTTGAATCTCTTCAACAGGTACACCATAAGTTTCTTTCATATCGCCACCAAACTCACGAATCTCTGCAAGCAATTCTTGAGGAACGCTGGAAGAGCCATGCATTACTAAGTGTGTATTTGGAATGCGCGTATGAATTTCTCTAATGCGGTCAATTGCCAAAATATCGCCAGTAGGCTTCTTGGTAAATTTATAAGCACCGTGGCTAGTACCAATCGCTATTGCTAAAGCATCACACTGGGTTGCCTTCACAAAGTCAGCAGCTTGTTCAACATCCGTTAATAACTGCTCGCGAGTCATGTGGCCATCAGCACCATGGCCATCTTCTTTATCGCCCTGCATTGTTTCTAAGGAGCCCAAAACCCCAAGCTCCGCTTCCACAGTAACCCCAATAGAATGAGAAAACTTCACAACCTCTTTAGAAACAGCTAAGTTGTACTCGTAACTGGCAACTGTTTTGCCGTCAGCCTCAAGCGAGCCGTCCATCATTACGCTTGTAAAGCCGCTCTTGATTGCTGCCATACAAACTGCTGGGCTTTGACCGTGATCTTGGTGCATTACTACTGGAATATTTGGATATGCCTCAACAGCAGCAGAAATCAAATGACGTAAAAATGGTTCTCCAGCATATTTACGTGCACCTGCAGATGCTTGCATGATTACTGGTGAGTCAGCCTCGCTAGCCGCCTCCATAATCGCAGTGACCTGCTCAAGGTTGTTGACATTAAAGGCCGGCAAGCCATAGCCATTTTCAGCGGCATGATCCAAGAGTTGTCGTAAAGATACTAAAGCCATGATATGTTCTTAATAGAAATAGATAAATAGTTAATCAATATACAAATTACTTCACGTGAACAATTTTGAGAGTATTTGTACCACCAGGCTCGCCCATTGGCTCCCCTGAGGTCAATACTACGGTGTCACCCTTTTTCACGGCACCAGCTTTTTTCAAACAGGCCTCCACCTCTTGCAAGGCAGTGTCGCGGTCTTTGGTGTAATCTAAGCCAATTGGCGTCACATTGCGATAGGTGCTTAAGGCTCTTTGGGTTGCAATCTTCGAAGTCAAAGCAAAGATAGGCACATGAATATTATGACGACTCATCCAAATTGGAGTTGAACCAGAGTCTGTTAGCGCAGCAATCGCATTTGCATGCAAATGATGCGCAGTAAATAAAGCACCTAAGGCAATCGTTTGATCTATGCGAGCAAAGGTTTGATCTAAGAAATCGGTATCTAATTTGACGGGGTCTGATTTCTCGGCCTCAACACAAATCTCGGCCATCGCTTTAATCGTTTGTACAGGATATGAGCCAGCAGCAGATTCAGCAGAAAGCATTACAGCATCAGTACCATCTAATACTGCATTCGCTACGTCACTCACTTCGGCACGCGTTGGCACTGGCGCATTAATCATGGATTCCATCATTTGCGTGGCAGTAATCGTAAATTTATCGGCCTCACGCGCCCAAGCAATCATGCGTTTTTGCAATGCAGGTACTGCAGCATTACCCACTTCGATGGCGAGATCACCACGGGCAACCATAATGCCATC
>CAIVXR010000284.1 GCA_903909925.1 uncultured beta proteobacterium
CCACCTAAAACCATCTTGAAGCCGTTGTAGTTAGGAGGGTTGTGACTACCAGTAATCATGATGCCGGACTTGGGTTTCTTGCCATTGATCACTTGGTTAGCGCCAAAGTACACCATTGGCGTAGCAACCATGCCTAAATCAACCACATTGATACCAGTTGATAACAAGCCCTCTGTGAGCGCTTCGATTAAGACAGGGCCTGATAAACGACCATCACGCCCTATGACAATCTCAGTTTCTCCAAGCTCACGCATCTCAGAACCAAATGCCTGACCAATCAGTTTGGCAATGGATGGATCTAAGGTCTCATCAATAATGCCACGGATGTCATAAGCTTTAAAAATAGATGGCGATAGTTGCACAATTAGTCCTTATATTTAATACTTATTAGTGAGCAATTTCAATAATGGAATTTAAGCCATCACATGCTTCTTGAAATAGGGCGGGCGGAAGTGTTTTCCAAGGGTGTGGCCTTGCATTACGTAAACGCCAATCAAAGGACTTTGGTTGGTGTGTCAATATATAGACTGGGTCAGCTTTGCCAGTCGAGAACTTAATTGCAAATGGGTTTGTTTCATTGGACTTGGCATGGGTCATTGGAAGCCCAATTACAAGGCCAGTTTTTTCATTGAATGGTTTTGGGGAAATAACAAGCATTGGGTGCTCATCTTTCATTTCTTTTCCTGATTGGGGATTGAAATTAATCCAAATCATATCCCTACGCTCAGGAACCCATAGCCTTAACTTTTCCATCATTAAATGATCTCTTTTCCAATGGGTTGTGTATCCATGATTTCTCCGCCATGTTGTTTTGGATCAAAGGCTTTTAGTTTTTGACTAAGACTTAACTTTGGCTTTCCTACAACCCTGAGGAGGACGCCGTTTTTCACAACTTCTACTGAGATTGGCATACCTTGAGAAAGGTGGGCTGCTTTAGCAACCGGAGAGGTAATCCTCACGCCTAAGCCATTACCCCATTCCTGAACTGTTTGTTCTACTTTAAGTGCTGGAGCCATAATTTACCTCCCTATACATGTATAAACAAGTTTAAACATGTAATGATTGGATGTCAAGAAGCCTGCTAAAACAGGTTTTTGCTATGTATTTAATAAATTAATACGCGCGGCAGTGACGGCATCTATGCTGTCATTAGCTTGTACGTGAGCGGCATCAAGCAGTGCTCTCTCAATCGGCTTCGCAAGCACTTTGCCGTATTCAACCCCAGGTTGATCAAAGCTATTAATGTTCCAAAGAGCCCCAAGACTGGCTGCGCGGTTCTCATAGAGAGCAAGCAGGGCGCCGAGATAAAAGGAATTGAGTTCTGGCAGAAGCAATAAGTTACTTGGGCGATTACCGGGATAAATATCATTTGGATTATCAGCCTTTTTGCCGTGTGCTAAAGCCTGAGCTTGGGCTAAACAATTGGATAGCAAGATGCGGTGATGTGCAACAGCCTCTGGACGATCGCTCATGGGTTTGCGTACTGCAATGAAGTCAATCGGGACTACATCGCTACCTTGATGAAGGAGCTGGAAGTAGGAGTGCTGTGCATTGCTACCAGCGCTACCAAAGACTACTGGTGACGAGTGCTTCACTGGCTTGCCATCACGGTCAACAGACTTACCATTGCTTTCCATATCAAGTTGTTGCAACCATTTTGGAAACCAATCCAAGGCATCGGCATATGGAATGACTGCATAGGCCTTAATCCCCAAAGTATCTTGTTGATGCAATAAAGCTAAAGCCATAAGTACCGGCAGATTTTGTTCTAGGGGAGCATTCTTAAAATGCAAATCCATGGCATGCGCTCCAGCCAAGAATTCCTCAAAAGTCTTAAAGCCATATTGCAGAGCAATGGGTAGACCAACAGCAGACCATACAGAATAACGACCACCAACCCAATCCCAAAATGGGAAAATATTGTCTTCCTCGATACCAAAATCTTTAGCAGCAGGGACATTGGCAGTGACTGCAAATAAGGAATTGGCAATTTGCCCTTTGGTGCAGTCGTTCTCTTTAAGCCAATTGACAACTGCTTTAGCATTCATAGTAGTTTCTAAAGTAGTAAACGACTTTGAAACAATAATCACGCGCGTACTATTAGGCTGAGCACGATCCAGAATGCGAGCTAGCTCGGCAGTATCGATATTGGCCAAGAAGTGCATGCGCATTCCACGGCTCTCAATTCCTGGTACATGAGCTAGGGCCTCAATCGCTAAGCGAGGGCCAAAGTCTGATCCACCAATGCCAATATGAATGACATCGGTAACGCCGACCCACTTATTACAAAGTGCTTCAATGCGTCGCCACACATCAGTCACGGCAGGCATAACATCTTTACCATCGAGCAGGACTGGAGATTTAGAAAGATTGCGCAGGGCAGAATGAAGTGCAGGGCGATCTTCGCTTAGATTGACATGCTTACCAGCAAACAGATCAGCTATAAATCCTTCAATCTTAGATTGACGAGCAAACGAGAATAGCCTTTCCCACTGCGCCGCGCTGATATTTTGATAAGCAGTATCGAGCACCACATCGACAGCAATATGGGTGCTAGCGGCTATATTTTCTGGGTTTTGCATGGGTCTAGAAGACATTACTAGATTTTATCAAGAAGGGCCCAGAAATCTCCTAAACCACTGAAAATGCTAGGAATTCGGTATATTCCTATTATGAATAC
>CAIVXR010000285.1 GCA_903909925.1 uncultured beta proteobacterium
CATACGTAACTCAAGAGTCTCTAACCCTTTTAGAAATACCCAGGCATTAAATGCAGACATAGTTGGGCCCGCTGTCCTTACATAAGGGAACACTTTACCCATTACGAAGTCTTTACTGCCTACAATCGCACCGCCAACTACCCTACCTTGGCCATCTAAATACTTGGTTGCCGAGTGGATTACAACATCAGCACCCAGCTCTAGCGGCTTTTGCAAAGCTGGAGTACAGAAACAGTTATCTACAACAAATAATGCTTTTGCTTTCTTAGCAATCTTGGAGATTGCTTTGATATCAGCAATTTCAGTTAAAGGATTAGATGGGGTTTCTAAATAAAACAGTTTGGTGTTTGACTGGACAGCGGCCTGCCATGACTTGGTATCAGCCAAGTCAACATAAGTTGTTGTAATCCCAAAGCGGCCCAAGATATTGGTGAATAACTGAACGGTTGCACCAAATACTGAGCGTGAGCAGACAACATGATCACCCGCCTGCAGATGCGCCATTGCCGTTGTCAGAATGGCAGACATACCAGATGCGGTTGCAATACAAGCTTCCCCACCCTCTAAAGCGGCCAAGCGATCTTGGAACATGCTGACCGTTGGATTGGTGAAGCGCGAGTAAATAAAGCCTTGATCCGCATGAGCAAAGCCATCAGCAGCCAATTCGGCACTATCAAAGCAAAAACTCGAAGTCAAAAACATCGCTTCTGAATGCTCTTGATATTCAGCAGTACGACGAGTGCCAGCACGGACCGCTAGGGTCTCGAGGGCCAGCTTAGAAAAATCTGGTTTTTTGCGTGTGGTTTTACTTTTCATACTGCTATTTTGACACCGAATTGCCCATTTGCCTCGTGGAAGACAAATTCCTGTGGCTTTTTAGTCTTCGGTAGCCAAATGCAGATGAAGCTGGGATGTGGCAAAGTCGCTTGAATCACGCTGACGATCAGCTTTAGCTGCAGAGGTGTTTCTAGCCGCTTCTAGGGCGTCAAGATAGGAATCAGTGATGTCGCCAGTGACGTAATTTCCATCAAAGCAGGAGGCCTCAAAGTTCTTAATATTGGGGTTGATATCACGAACTGCTTGCTTCATATCTTCAACACTTTGATAGATCAATTGGTCGGCGCCAATCATCTTGTTGATTTCTTCATCTGTACGACCGTAGGCAACCAATTCACTGCGGGTTGGCATATCAATACCATAGACGTTCGGGAAACGAACAGGCGGTGCTGCTGATGCAAAGATGACTTTCTTAGCGCCAGACTCACGTGCCATTTGCACAATCTCAAAGGAGGTAGTGCCGCGTACGATCGAGTCATCCACAATTAATACCGTCTTGTCTTTGAACTCGATACGCATTGCATTGAGCTTCTGGCGCACTGACTTCTTACGCACTGCTTGACCAGGCATGATGAAAGTGCGGCCAATATAACGATTCTTAAAGAAACCTTCACGGTAATCTACGCCCAAATTTTTAGCCACTTGCATGGCTGCTGGACGACTCGAATCCGGAATTGGCATGACTACGTCGATCTCATCGACATTTGTTACCTTGCGAATCTTCTCGGCTAGATAATCACCCATGCGCATCCGCACGTTGTAAACAATTACACCATCAATAGTGGAATCGGGACGCGCCATGTAAACATACTCAAAAATGCAAGGCGTTAGTACAGCATTAGGTACACACTGACGTGAATAGAAGTTGCCATCTAGATCAATATAAATTGCCTCACCTGGGTTCACATCGCGCACAAAGGTAAAACCTAAACCTTCAAGCGCTACTGACTCTGAAGTCACCATCCATTCAGGACCTTGAGGAGTATCAATGCGACCAAGGCATAAAGGCCGAATTCCAAATGGATCACGAAATGCCAATAAGCCATAGCCAGCAATGAGGGATACCACAGCGTAGGAACCTTTAACGCGATTGGTGACTCCAGTCACCGCGTTAAACATAGCGCCCTCATCTAAGGCAACACTATTAGTTTCTTTTTGCAGCTCATCGGCTAAGACATTTAATAAGACTTCAGTATCAGAGCTAGTATTAATATGGCGGCGATCACGGTAAGCCATCTCAACGCGCAAGCTTGGTGCATTAGTAAGATTACCGTTATGCGCCAACACAATACCGTATGGAGCGCTGACATAAAAAGGTTGAGCCTCTTCTTCACTGCTTGCTGAACCGGCAGTGGGATAACGCACCTGTCCAATACCGGCATTACCTACCAAGCTGCGCATATTACGTGTTCTAAATACGTCGCGCACTAAGCCGTTAGCTTTATGCATAGTGAACGAATTACCGTTCATGGTTGCAATACCGGCTGCATCTTGTCCGCGATGTTGCAAGAGCAACAAAGCATCATAGAGAAGTTGATTTACTGGTGAGTGGGAAATAGTTCCAACGACGCCGCACATATCTCTAGCTTCCTATTGTTAATTTAGGAGTAATAGTAGGTGTTACTTTGGGCATTGCCTCACCCAATTGCTTAGCCCAGTCGGCTGGTAGCCAACCTTTAATTAAACCGGTTGCCATATCCATGGCTGGTCTGGTGATGGCATTATTCCAGGCCACACTTTGCGGTATCGGCGTCAATGCGGCCAAGGTTGCCAGAATCACCATAATCAAGCACCCGCGGGCCAGACCAAACACTAATCCCAAGAATCGATCAGTCAGACTTAGGCCTGCGGACAAAATAATTTTTTGTACTAGCCCGCCGAATAACCCACAAATAATCAAAGTCAATATGAATAGGATGAGGAAACTCACGCCAAGAGACACTAGTTCATCTAGATGGAAGGCGGAAAGCCATTCAGTAGCAAGATAATTTGTATAGTGGTATGCAACCCATGCAGCTACAAACCAAGACGCCAAGGCGAGCACTTCTTTGAATAAACCACGAGAGATACCCACTAGGGCGGATACCAAGAGTACAACTAGGGTGAAATAATCCACCGATGTCAACTTTAAGGTGGATAAGTATTCCATTACTGTTTACCAGTCTCGACGAGTCTTGGTGATAGACCCATCGCCTTAATTTTCTTTTCTGCTGTTTCTGCAGAATCTTTATCAGCGTAAGGGCCGGCACGAAGAACATACAGCTTACTGCCATCACTAGCATTTTTATTCAACACGTAGTTTGGAATCTTTTGCTCTTTCAGTTTTGTAATCCAACCTTTTGCGCGCTCTTCTGAAGCGAATGCACCGATCTGAATCACATACTTTCCTGAGCCGTTAGTTGCAGTATTAGTGCCACTATTGCTAGGCGCGGCAATAATTTCTTCGCCGGCAGCCAAACCTAATCCGGCAGCTTTATTCGGCGTAGGGCTTGGTTTAGCATCTACTTTCGTTTCTGGCTTTGGCTCTGACTTGGATTCTAATTTTGGCTCTGGAGCAAGTGTAAGTTTAGGAGCTTCTTTTACAGGCTCTGTAACTATTTCTGCTTTGGGTTTATCTGCAGGCTTTGCATCAGTTCCAGGAATTGGTAGGCTGGTGACGATATTGACGGCGATATCGTTTGGCGCTAATTTAGGGCTGCTATCCAAAATGCGTGGCAGACCAACTACAGCAATCAGAACTAATACGGCAGCACCAATGAGACGATGGCGGGCTCTTTGCTGTTCTGGATCTTCAGTAAGGGCAAGTTCTTCTGCTTCAGCGGCACGTTGAAAACTACGTGGGGCTGATCGTTTAGTGGAGCGCCTTCCAACTGAACCTATATCAAGGTCATCAGCCTGTGTTTTTCGCTTAAAAAAGCTCGGTAAACGAATCATGGATCAATGGGCCTGGTTGTTTCGGTAAGTCATTACGCCTGCAACGGTATAGAACGATCCGAAGGTCACAATTCTATCACCCTCGCCCGCTTTTGAGAGTGCTTTTTGATACGCTGCAGCAGGATCTGGGAAGCACTCAATACCGCCATCCGCCCCGTTTTGAGGCTTGACACCCATCGCTTCCAGCCTATCTACCAGCGCCTTTCCAGTTGCAGCCCTGGGGGTCGGTAACTCAGTGCAAAACCAGAAATCCACGATATCTAGCAGGGGTTTAATTACTCCATCGATATCCTTATCTGCCATGGCTCCGAAAATAGCGTAGGTGTAGGGGTGATAGCCCATCTTATCCAATCCTTGAGCCAAAGTAGCAGCGGCATGGGGGTTGTGGGCTACATCCAGAACTACTGTAGGTTGGCCTGGCAGAACCTGAAAGCGACCGGGCAACTCGACCATCGCAAAGCCATTGCGAATATCCTGTGCGCTCACGGGTAAGCGTTGATGCAAAGCCATCAAGGCCGCAATCACAGCAGAGGCATTCAGAATCTGATTAGCGCCGCGCAAGGCTGGATAGCCAAGACCACTAAAGCGCTTCTTGCGCCCCGCCCAACCCCATTGTTGTTTATCGCCTTGGAAGTTGTAATCACGTCCTTGCAACCACAAGTCACAGTCGAGCTTTTGTGCATGATCAATTAGGGATTGTGGAGGAACTGGATCGCCACACACTGCAATCTGCCCTGGACGGAAAATACCAGCTTTCTCAAAGCCAATTAATTCTCTTGTACCACCCAAGAAGTCTGCGTGATCAATATCAATACTAGTCACGATGGCGCAATCCGCATCCACAATATTAACCGCATCTAAGCGACCGCCCATGCCTACTTCTAGTACCACTGCATCTAAATTTGATTGAGAGAAAAGATACATGATGGCTAGAGTAGTGAACTCAAAATACGTTAGCGTTGGCGCATCTATCAAACTCACACGCGCTTTTTCAACAGCGGCAAAGTGTTCCAACAAAAGATGGTCGTCAACCTCTTGGCCGTTAACGCGTGCACGCTCATTAAATTTGAGCAAGTGAGGTGAGGTATGACAACCTAACCGATAGCCAGAGGCCAGCAGAATGCTCTCGAGATAAGCGCAGGTAGAACCTTTACCATTAGTACCAGCAACCGTAATCACTGGACAGTCAAAATGCAGATTCAATGCCGCTTTGACTCGATTGATGCGCTCAAGCCCCATATCAATACCAACGGGATGAGCAGTCTCAAGGTGGCTTAGCCAAGCCTCTAGGCTAGAAAAAAGAATGGGGGCTTGGTGGGCTGTACTCAAGCGCTTAAACGGCTGCGCTACCCGCAATCGCAGGCTCTGGAAGTTTTTGTAAGAGCGCTAAGAGGCGCGCAATCTCACCGCGCATTTGGCGACGGTCGACAATCATGTCAATTCCACCCTTTTGCATCAAGAACTCCGAGCGCTGAAAACCTTCTGGTAATTTTTCTCGAACGGTTTGCTCAATCACGCGAGGGCCAGCAAAACCAATTAAGGCTTTTGGTTCAGCCATCACCACATCACCCATAAAAGCGAAGCTTGCAGAAATACCGCCCATAGTGGGATCAGTCAGTACGCTGATGTAAGGCAAACCTTTTTTAGAAAGTAAGGTCAACATCGAATTAGTCTTGGCCATCTGAAATAGTGATAACAAGCTCTCCTGCATTCGGGCGCCACCAGTTGCAGTGATAGAAATGAAGGCACATTTCTTTGCAATGGCTTCTTGTACACCACGGGCAAAACGCTCACCCACCACGGAGCCCATCGAGCCGCCCATGTATTGAAATTCAAAGCAGGCAGTAATAACTGGAATGGTTTCAATTTTCCCGCCCATGACGATCAAGGCCTCTGTCTCGCCAGAGGCGTCATTAGCTTCTTTAATACGATCTGGATATTTTTTGGAATCTTTAAATTTCAGGGGATCGGTTGGAAAGATATCAGCACCGATTTCATAACGCCCTTTGGGATCAAGCAAACTATCTAAGCGCTGGCGTGCGCCAATGCGCATATGATGACTACACTTTGGACAAACTGAAAGATTGGCTTCAATATCGGTGCTGTAAAGAACTGTTTCGCAGCTGGGACACTTAACCCACAATCCTTCTGGTACTGATTTGCGATTCGCAGGATCAGTATGTTGAATTTGGGGTGGGAGTAATTTATCTATCCAGCTCATGAGTTTTTAACTATCCAAAGCGTCACGAATCTCGCGAATGAAGGTTTCAAGTGATTGTACTGCCTGCCCAGGGGGCGCTTCCTCCAAAAGACGAATAATGCGGCTACCAATTACCACCGCATCAGCGCTCTGAGAGACCGCCTTAGCACTAGCAGCATCGCTAATACCAAAGCCTACAGCAATCGGAATATCAGTCTCTTCCCGAATTTTCGGGATGACACTAGCCACATCTTGAGTATTGAGATTTGAAGCACCAGTCACTCCGCGCATAGAGACGTAATAAATATAACCAGAAGCTATTTTCGCTGCTTCCTTGATGCGCTCATGCGATGAAGTTGGTGCTAATAAGAAAATAGGGTCAATCCCTGCAACGCGCATGCGGGCTGCAAAATCAACGCACTCTTCAGGTGGGTAATCTACTACCAATACACCATCAACTCCAGCAGCTTTTGCTTCTGTTGCAAAACGCTCTGCTCCCATTTGCTCAACAGGATTTGCATACCCCATCAAAACGACTGGTGTCTTAACATCTGTCTTGCGAAACTCTTTAACCATCTCTAAGCAGCTATGCAATGTCACACCATGAGTTAATGCGCGCTCAGATGATCTCTGAATCACTGGGCCATCAGCCATCGGATCAGAAAAAGGGACACCCAACTCAATCACACTGGAACCACCCCGCACTAATGCATGCATCAACTCAACTGTGAACTTGGGATCTGGATCACCTGCAGTAATAAAAGGAATCAATCCTTTTTTGCCAGTTGCTTTTAACTCTTTAAAGAGTGCCGTAATTTTTGACATAACTGTTGCTTAACCTTCCGAGCCAGTTGCTTGAGCAACGGTATGCATATCTTTATCACCACGGCCAGAGAGATTCACCAAGATGGTTTTATTCTTGGGCAAAGTCTTAGCCAACTTACAAGCGTAAGCAATCGCATGGGCCGACTCTAGCGCAGGAATAATGCCTTCAATTTGACAGCAATCATGAAAGGCCTTGAGTGCCTCTTCATCTGTGATGGCAACGTAGTCAGCACGACCAGAATCTTTTAACCAGGCATGCTCAGGGCCCACACCGGGATAGTCCATACCAGCGGATACCGAATGCGTTTCAGAAATCTGACCATTCTCGTCTTGCAACAAGTAAGTACGATTACCATGCAATACACCAGGCTTACCCACGCATAGGGCCGCTGAATGTAAGCCGCTACCAAGTCCATGGCCTGCAGCTTCAACACCAACCA
>CAIVXR010000286.1 GCA_903909925.1 uncultured beta proteobacterium
CGGCTTTTAACAATATTGATTGTTTAAAAATGGTTCTAGATTGGAGAAATCTACAATGAGTTCATCAAGCATCCCAGCAACAGCAACAATTCAGTTCATGGACCTCAAAAAAGAGGCTGCTATTGAGCCTGATCCAGTTTCTACCGGTCCAGTAACTAAAGAAACCCAAATCATTGCGATTTATGGCAAAGGCGGAATTGGCAAGAGCTTTACGCTTGCAAATCTGTCTTACATGATGGCTCAACAAGGTAAAAAAGTATTGTTGATTGGATGTGATCCTAAAAGCGATACCACTTCACTCCTGTTTGGCGGCAAGGCTTGTCCAACGATTATTGAAACCTCATCGAAGAAAAAATTAGCCGGTGAATCAGTATCGATTGGTGACGTTTGCTTTATTCGTGATGGTGTATTTGCGATGGAGCTTGGTGGCCCTGAAGTAGGAAGAGGTTGCGGTGGACGCGGCATTATTCATGGCTTTGAAACTCTAGAGAAGCTAGGCTTTCATGATTGGGGCTTTGACTATGTTCTCCTGGACTTCTTGGGCGACGTGGTTTGCGGCGGCTTTGGTTTACCAATCGCACGTGATATGTGCCAAAAGGTCATCGTGGTTGCTAGTAACGATTTGCAATCTCTTTACGTTGCGAACAACGTTTGCTCAGCCGTGGAGTACTTCCGTAAATTAGGTGGCAACGTTGGTGTAGCCGGTATGGTGATTAATAAAGATGACCTCACTGGTGAAGCACAGGCTTTTGCCCAAAAGGCCGGTATTCCAGTATTAGCAGCTATTCCTGCGAATGAAGATATTCGTCGTAAGAGTGCTAGCTATGAAATTATTGGCCAGCCTGGCACGCAGTGGGCCCCACTATTCGAAGAGCTTGCAACGAATGTTTCAGAAGCTCCACCAGTTCGTCCTAAGCCATTAAGTCAAGATGAGCTATTGGGCTTGTTCTCTTCAGAAGTAACTGGTCGCGATATTGTGCTCAAACCAGCAACAGTAAAAGACATGATGGGCAAAGATGTAGTCGTTAAGAAAACCTTAGAAGTTATTTACGATCAAGCCTAAAAAGATAGAGAGCAATTCGCTGCTATGAATAAAACGATCATTCCGATTACTCCAGAGGAAAAGTTAAAGACTGATCCTAGCTTAGGAGATGGTCTTGGATGTCACTCGGGTGAAGCAGAGATGCTTGCTGCTGCTAAAGCAGCAGGTAAGTCTGAGACCTTACAGCAATATGCAAAAGACTATCCCAAGGGGCCGCATGATCAACCTCAAAGTATGTGCCCTGCATTTGGAGCATTGCGAGTAGGTTTGCGGATGCGTAGAACTGCCACCATTCTTTCTGGTTCAGCATGCTGCGTATACGGCTTAACTTTTACCTCTCACTTTTATGGTGCCCGCCGCAGCGTGGGTTATGTACCGTTTAATTCAGAGACATTGGTGACTGGTAAGTTGTTTGAAGATATTCGTGATGCGGTATATCAAGAAGCCGATCCAGAAAAATACGACGCAATTGTCATTATCAATTTGTGTGTGCCAACCGCTAGCGGTGTACCACTGCAGTTATTGCCAAAAGAAATTAATGGCGTGCGCATCATCGGTATTGATGTACCAGGATTTGGTGTGCCAACCCATGCTGAAGCAAAAGATGTACTCGCTGGTGCCATGCTCAACTATGCACGTAATGAAGCGATGTCTGGTCCAGTGCAAGCGCCACGTACTGGCCGCTCAAGTAAACCAACCATTACCTTGTTAGGTGAAATTTTCCCGGCTGATCCAGTGGGTATTGGCATGATGATTGAGCCAATGGGCTTAGCAGTCGGTGCATCAGTACCAACACGTGAGTGGCGCGAAATGTATCAAGCACTCGATTGCGTAACAGTGGCCGCATTACATCCGTTCTACACCTCTTGTATTCGGGAATTTGAAGCAGCAGGGCGCAATATCGTAGGATCAGCACCAGTAGGTTATGAAGGTACAGCCCGTTGGTTAGAAGCTATTGGTAAATCAACCAATACTCCGCAAGATCTGATCGCCGCTGCACAAAATAAGATTCTGCCGGCGATTAAAGGTGTACTTGCTGCTGCCCCTATTAAAGGTCGCATTACCTTGAGTGGCTACGAAGGCTCTGAGCTGATTGTTGCTCGCCTCTTGATCGAGAGTGGTGCAGATGTGCGTTATGTTGGTTCTGCCTGCCCACGCACTCCCTGGAGCAATGAAGATCGTGAATGGTTAGAGGCAAAGGGCGTTCATGTTCAATTCCGGGCCTCCTTAGAGCAAGATTTAGCTGCAATGAAAGAGTTCAAGCCAGACCTAGCAATTGGCACAACACCAGTAGTACAAGCCGCTAAACAAGCTTCGATTCCATCGCTGTACTTTACGAATCTGATTTCAGCAAGACCATTGATGGGTCCTGCAGGTGCTGGCTCATTAGCGCAAGTGATTAA
>CAIVXR010000287.1 GCA_903909925.1 uncultured beta proteobacterium
AAAATTTGCATAACCTTGCTCTGCAATGCTTGGGATTTCAGGAACAGCAGGATTACGCGCTTTGCTAGTCACACCCAGGGCGCGCACTTTTCCGCCTTTGAGTTGACCTATGGCGGTATCAAGAGGGGCCATATAAAAAGCGGTTCGACCAGACATGGTGTCTTGAATGGCTTCAGGTGATCCTTTATAGGGCACGTGAATCAGTTTGATGCCCATCATTTGATTGAAATATTCTGCTGCCAGGTGCGTGGAGCTACCAACACCAGCAGAGGCAAAGGTGATCTCATCAGGTTTAGCTTTAGCAGCAATCACAAGGTCCCGAATGGATTGATATGGACTATCTGCTGCAGTAATCATGACATAGGGCGTTTGCCCCAAAATAGCTACATCAACCAAACTCTTGAGCGGATCGTATGGCAGCTTCTTATAAATTGCAGGATTAGCTGCGTATGAAGCCGATTGCACTAGCAAGGTATATCCATCTGGATCAGCGTTCACAACTACACCAGTGCCAATCAGGCCACCGGCACCGGGCCGATTTTCAATAATGACCGGTTGTTTCCATGTTTCAGTGAGACTTTTTGCTACAACGCGACCCGCAATGTCTGCCCCAGAGCCTGTAGTGAGTGGAACAATCATTTTCACGGTGCGATTAGGGTAGCCTTGCGCATAAACAAGGTTAAACCCTAAGGTAAGACATAGGGCAAAAATGATTCTGTTTAGCCGTTGGGCTCCCAGTCCTCTCCCGAGTGTTGTCAGCATATGGTCTCCTTAGTATTTTTATAGTTTCGTTGGATAATCTAACATGCTCTGGCAAATAGATAAATAGAAGTTAAATAGAAGATAAGTAGAACTTGAGATGGGGTGGAGATACATGACTCAAATGCAGGCCAGAAAATCATGCAGGTAAACGGCGTCGATATTGCCTATCGTTTTGATGGCCCTAAAGATGGCCCTGTCTTATTAGTAGCCAATAGCTTGATGGCCAATGGAAGTATGTGGGATGGCAATGTATCTGCGTTAGCTGATCGCTATCGCGTTTTGCGCTACGACAAAAGAGGTCACGGTGGTTCTGGTCTCAGTACTGGCCCATACACCATTGCCCAATTAGCAGATGATGCAATTGGATTATTAGATGCTCTTGGCATTCAGAAAGCGCACTTCATGGGCTTATCTATTGGCGGGATGATTGGCCAGCAATTGGGCGCGCGCTTTCCGGATCGTATCCTCTCATTGTCACTTTGCAATACTGCTTCAGAAATGCCGCCACGCAGTTTATGGGAGGAACGTTTTGCAATCGCTCGCTCACAAGGTATCGCTGGTTTAGTAGATGGCACAATTCAGCGTTGGTTTACTGCACCATTTATTGAGAGAGCTCCTCAGGAAATTGAAAAAGTCCGTCAGATGATTTTGGGCACCAATGTTGATGGCTATATGGCATGCGGTAGTGCAGTGCGTGATATGGCGCAAAGTACAATGTTGCTCAAGATTAAGACTCCCACCCTAGTGCTTTCTGGGCGTGCTGATCCAGCCTGTACCGTTGATCAAGGTATTGTTTTGCATCGCTTAATTGATCACTCCAAAATGGTGATACTAGAGGAAGCAGCACACTTATCGAATATTGAGCAGCCAGCAGCCTTTAACAAGACGGTGCGTCAATTTATAGATTCTGTTGACGATACTTTGTAAGTCAACATCATTATTCAGATTCAATTAACAGTATTCCCATAAAAAGAAAGCATCAATATGACCGAGCTCAATAGCGCGCAAATGAATGAAATTCGAAGCAAAGTATTAGGTGCTGCTGCCAAGGTTCCTGGCACCTTAATTGGTCTCGGAATTCTATTCATCGCCCTGGGTATGATTGGTATTGCGGGCCAAACACTTTTTTCTTTTATCTCAGTCAATGTCTTGGGCATTTTCTTATTTACCGGCGGCATCTTACAGGGTGCGCACGCTCTCAAATCACAAGGCTGGAAAAGTGTCAGTGTGCAACTCGTATTAGCTGCTCTCTACATTGCAGCAGCAATCTTCACTTGGGCTTTCCCAATCCCAGCGCTTGAAGCAATTACCTTGTGGCTTGCTGCAATCTTTTTTGTGACTGGTGCGCTACGTTTGATCTCCGCATTTTGGCATCGCCATTTCCGCGAATGGTTCTGGATGGTGCTATCTGCAGCAGTCTCTATCTTGATGGGCGTGCTGATCATGAATGGCTATCCAGAGTCTAGTCTTTGGCTTCCCGGTATGTTGATTGCGATTGAGCTCTTATTGCAAGGCTGGTCATTATTATTTATGGGTTTAGCAGCACGCTCACTGACTAAATAAGTAAATAATTTGATCGAGAGCAGCAAAGAACAGAGACTTCATCATGACAATGAAAAAAACCGATCTCTATAAGAATCTTGCTTTAAAAACTGCGCAGGGGATGAAAAACGCCGCTAAGACTCCCAAGCTGGGTGCAGATGAGAAAGCAAAATCCAAAAAAGAACTAGCAAGTGCTAACCCCTTGCTAGCTTCTTTAATGGGTAAGACTAAATCTAAATAATTGTTTTAGGTAGAAATAGGCTTTGGACATGCGTCAGGGGATATGCCTCAAACTTGGTATAACAGCACTGATTCTGATTGTCCTGCAGAGTAAGGTGCTTGGACAAATTGCACCTCCGTCAGATTACGACCAAAAACTCAGCGATGTCATAGTAAACGCGACTCGCTCTGGCACGCCGCTGGACCAGATGTCTTTAAACACGACCATTCTGACAAAAGAAGTTTTAGAGTCCTCGCCCGATCAAACGATTGATCAGGTACTCAAGAATGTGCCAGGTGTATTTTTAAATGATGTGCCGTATTACCAAAAAGACCCTACTGGTCAGAGCATCAACGTACGTGGTTTAGGTTATGGCCGCACCCTTGTTTTAATTGATGGTTTACCTGCCAATGATGCTTTTTATGGAACGGTGCAATGGAATTTAGTTCCGATGTCATCTATCGAGTCTGTGGAATTTGTGCGTGGTGGCGTTTCTAGTTTATATGGTAACTACGGCATGGGCGGTGTGATTAATATCAACACCAGGACTCCTAAAAATAGTGGGCAGGATGTCTCTGCTAGTTACGGATCATTTGGCACTGGGAATCTCGCAGCTTCAAAAGATTTAATGGTCTCAGATGCCGTGCAGATGCGTTTTTCAGCAGACTACTTTTCTAGCGAAGGTTTTCAGAACTACGCAACGATTTCTCCTGGATCGCCAAGCAATATTAAGAATGGCATGGGGACCGATGCTGTCAAGAACTCTAATATTCGCCTCCAGAATTACTTTAAGCCAACCCAAGATACGAATGCTTTCTTGAGATTGGGATATAGCACGATGGCTGATCTCAGTAACAACTATGCCATAGCGCCTAATTTAATACAGACGGCAGATGTAGCGGGCGGCTCAACCACTAATCTTGATGTAGATAAAAAAGTGCAAGTGAACGCTTTTTATCAAAACACCAATTTTTATAAACAAACTGCTGATAATCTGACAACTGGCTCTAAGAGTCCTTATCTCAATGCGAATTACACTGACCCTTACTCAACAGTTGGGGCATCAGCTCAATATACGCATGATCTAAAGGCTGCTGGAATTGATCAATACATTATTGGAATTGATGCCAGAAATATTTCGGCATCCAATTTAACAAATAATCTCAACACCAATGGTAATGGGGCAGTGACTTCTGTGAACTACGCCAAGGGCCAGCAAAATTTCTATGGTCTATTGGGTCAGCTTAAATCGAATGCCAGCATTATTCCGCTGGAGACTACCCTGGGCGCTAGGGTCGATGTATGGAATAGCCAGACCCCAACCTTATATAACGCAAGTGCAAATGGCGCTAACCCTGTTTATCAAGCCATTCCAAATCAAAGCAAGACCCAGTTAAGCCCATCCTTAGGGTTTGTTTATAAGGCAACAGATGACTTAAATTTGCGCACTGCAGCCTATCAGGCATTTCATGCGCCGAGTATGAACAACACATTGCGTAGCTATGGAAATACTACTACTGGCTATTCCATAGCAAACCCAAATTTAACTCCTGAAACGATGACGGGTTATGAGGTGGGATTCGACTATCGGTGGAAGGGCGGTTTTGCACAATTAACCGCATTTAATAACTATATTCAAAATGCAATTACGAGTTACAAAATTACTTCAGCAAATTGGGACTTTGCAAATAGCCTTTGTACTGCCTCTGGAATTGCTGGATGCCAGCCAACCTCTAGTAAATCGCCTGGATATACCAATGTTAGTTATTACACCAACCAACAAAATCTATTGAGCCGAGGGCTTGAGTTGCAATATCACCATGACGTGAATGCAAATTGGGCTTTAGATGGTGGATATTCCTACACTCGTACAGTGCTGACATGGAGTGCTACTACAGATCCCATCAATGGGCAGGTGGGTGGTGTACCCATGAATATGGCCAATGCTGGGATAACGTATTACCCCATACCTCAAGCCAGCGTAAGCACTACAGTACGTTATGTAGGCAATTCATGGATGGATACCGCTCATCTTTACCCAGTTCCAGCTTACGCCATCGTTGGTCTGAGGGCAAACTATCAAGTAAGCCCGCAAGCCTCAGTTTTTGCTTCAGTGGTGAACTTATTTAATCGGCAATATGTCACCTTTAATATTGCCTCTGCTGCAAGCTCCTATCAGGCTGGTATGCCCCAGGCAATTTCTGTGGGTGCACGTATTACTTTTTAAGGGCGTAATTTGTTGCAGTGCAGTACTGTGATCCGTATAGAATGAAATGCCGAATGAAATACGAAAAATGCAATGATATTTATTTAGTAATTAATTGAAGCAATAGAAGAACATGGGAGACACGAATGAAGATTAAAACGATTCACGCTTTACTGCTAACTGCTGGAATGGCAGCGGCCACTTTAGCAAGTGCACAAGCGCCTGCTACCGCACCATCTGCTACGCCTGCAATACCGCCAACTTGGGCTCAAGGTAGAACCCCAGATGGTATGAATCCTTCTTTATCACCAAATCCTCCGGGAATTTCTGCAATGCCTGCAGATGAGATCCCAGTAAGTAAGTTAAAAGTTCCAGCAGGATTCAAAATTGAGTTGTGGGCATCTGGCATGCCCAATGGCCGCTCTATGACTAAATCTCCTAGTGGTACTGTCTTTGTTGGCACGCGCTTTACCGGTAATGTGTATGCCGTAGTCACTAAGGATGGCAAGCGTGAAGTCAAAACCATTGCGAAAGGTTTACATCGTCCAAATGGCGTGGCGTTTACTAATGGTTCACTGTATGTTGCTGAACTCTCACGCATCATTCGCTACGATAATATTGAGCAAAATCTGGATAACCCACTACCACCAGTAGTGGTATTTGATGCACTACCAAAAGATGAGCCGCATGGTTGGAAGTTCATGACCTTGAGTCCTGATGGACAGTATCTGTATTTCCAAATTGGTACACCTGCCAATATCGTGGTGCCACCCGCTACCCACGCAACCATCGTGCGCCTCAACCTCAAGACTAATATCTTAGAGACTGTAGCTACTGGCGTTCGTAATAGTGTTGGTATGGATTTCCAAAAGGGCACAAAAGAACTTTGGTTTACCAACAATGGTCGTGATTGGGTAGATGAAACTTTACCAAACGATACTTTGAATCGTTTAGCACATAAAGGTATGAACTTTGGCTATCCATTTTGTCATCAAGGTGACTTCTTAGATCCCGAGTTTGGTAAAGGCCGTTCTTGTGATGAGTTTGATAAACCTGAGCTCAAATTAGGCGCTCACGTTGCTGCTTTGGGTATGCGTTTTTATAACGGCAATATGTTCCCAGCAGAATATAAAGGTAATATCTTTATTGCTGAGCATGGCTCATGGAACAAAACTAAAAAATCTGGCTATCAAGTTGTCCGAGTTGTCTTAGATAGCAAAAATAAGCCAGTCAAGTTAGAGCCATTTATTACCGGTTGGTTAGAAGGGGACAAGTTTTGGGGTCGCCCAGTTGATGTACAAATGCTAAAAGATGGCTCAATACTCGTGTCAGATGACGAGACTGGTGCTATCTTCCGCGTTTCATACGGTAAATGAAAGTAGTCATCAAAACTAAGGCCATCCTTTGGGTGGCCTTTTTTACTATCCTGAGTTCACCGCTCTTAGTCAGTGCTGCACCACCCGATGCTGCTGCCGGTAAAGTAAAGGCACAAACCTGTTTTGCGTGTCATGGAGAAAGTGGCATCTCGATTTCATCAGAGATTCCAAACCTTGCAGCACAACCAGCCTTATCAATTACCTATCAGTTGATCCAGTTCAGAGGACAGCAACGCAAGGGCGGAGCAATGGAAGCGTTAGCAGCCGCTCTGAGCGATCAAGATATGCGCGATATTGCCGCTTACTATGCAGCTCTGCCACCACCACCAGCGAAGTCAGGTAATGCCGATAAGATTGCTAAAGGTCAGCAGATTGCAGGCACTCAATACTGCAACTCCTGTCATGGTGCTCAGCTGCAAGGTCAAAAACATATTGCTCGCCTGGCGGGGCAGTCCCCTGAATACCTCATCACACAATTAAAAAATATCCGCTCTGGGGCCCGTATTGATATGGATGGGACAATGGGTAGTGCAGCGCGAGGCTTAAGTGATGATGATATTGAATCTTTAGCTGCATACGCTGCTTCCCTCAATTGATTCTGAACTAAGTTGCTTGCTTGCAGTCAAAAAACCATTTTCTTCTCGTTGATTTCTTAAAGACTTTTGCTGCTTTAACAATCATTCTTCATCATTTCTCAAGCTACGGCCAGATTGCGCAAGATGCTCGGCAATTGCTGCCAGGGATCATGACTTGCT
>CAIVXR010000288.1 GCA_903909925.1 uncultured beta proteobacterium
AAGATCTCTTAGCGGCTTAATCCACTACCCGCAGTCCTCTAGTAAATATCAGGCTCTGGAACTGGTCCACCAAAGCTAGTTTCTAGGAAATCAAAGTCACAACCATCTTCTGCTTGCAAGATATGGCGGCTAAACATCCAACCGTAGCCACGCTCATATTTAGGCGCCGGTGGAACCCACTTGGCTTTTCTTTGATTGAGCTCTTCATCACTGATCTCTAGATGAATTTTTCTATTAGGCACATCAACGGTAATGAGGTCACCCGTTTTAATGAGTGCTAATGGTCCACCGATATAGGCTTCTGGCGAGGCATGCAAAATACAAGCGCCATAACTAGTACCACTCATACGCGCGTCGGATAAGCGCAGCATATCGCGTACACCTTGCTTAACGAGCTTTACTGGAATGGGCAACATACCCCACTCGGGCATGCCAGGGCCACCTTTAGGGCCTGCATTTCTGAGAACTAAGATGTGATTTTCGGTGACGTCGAGATTTTCATCTTCTACGGCTTTCTTCATTTCAGGATAGCTATCAAATACTAAAGCTGGGCCCGTATGCTTTAAGAACTTCTCTGCACAGGCACTTGGCTTAATCACTGCGCCACCAGGAGCAATATTGCCTTTAAGTACTGCGAGTGCTCCCTCTTGGTAGATTGCTTTATTTAGTGGCCTGATGACATCTTCGTTGTGTACCTCTGCATCTTGAATATTCTCACCAATCGTTTTGCCAGTGATGGTCATCGCTTTTGGATTAAGGTGCGATCCCATTTGCTTGAGTAGTGCTGGCATACCTCCGGCGTAATAAAAGTCTTCCATCAAATATTGATCACCACTAGGGCGAATATTGGCAATCACGGGAACTTTTCTGCTAGCCTTATCAAAATCATCTAGAGTCACAGTACACCCCGCTCCAGCACGTCTAGACATCGCAATCAGATGAATGATGGCGTTCGTACTGCAGCCCATTGCCATAGCAGCATTGATCGCATTTAAGAAACTCGTTTTGTTTAAGACTTTTGCAGGGGTTAAATCTTCCCAGACCATCTCGACTATTCTTCTGCCGCAGGCAGCAGCCATGCGCGGATGACTCGCGTCAGCTGCTGGAATACTCGATGCTCCAGGCAATGTGAGTCCCAATGCTTCGGCAATGCCCATCATGGTAGCAGCCGTGCCCATCGTCATACAAGTGCCATGACTGCGTGCGATACCACCCTCTACTTCTAGCCACTGAGCCTCGGAGAGCTTACCGGCGCGGCGCTCATCCCAATACTTCCAAGCATCAGATCCTGAACCGAGAACTTTGCCTTTCCAATTACCACGCAACATGGGACCAGCAGGCAGATATACAAATGACAAGCCAGCAGATAGAGCACCCATCACCAAACCCGGAGTTGTTTTATCGCAGCCACCCATCAACACTGCACCATCAACTGGATGAGAGCGAATGAGCTCTTCTGTTTCCATCGCGAGCATATTGCGATAGAGCATGGTTGTCGGTTTGACATACTGCTCTGCCAGTGAAATTGCGGGTAGCTCTAGTGGAAATCCACCTGCTTGAAAAATACCGCGCTTGACATCCTCAACCCGTTGCTTGAAATGCGTATGGCAAGGATTAATATCTGACCAGGTATTAATAATGGCAATCACTGGTTTACCAGACCAATCCTCAGGACCGTAGCCCATTTGCATGGCGCGTGAGCGATGTCCAAATGAGCGTAGATCATCTGGTGCAAACCAACGGGCACTACGCAGGGATTCTATTGTCTTTTTTGGCATTGGGGTTTGGCCCAGATTTAAACATCACTATATTAATACTTGCCCTCAAATAAAGGGTATGCCTGTAGCATTTCCCTAATCGACTGTGATTTTCGCCTTTTCAACTACTCTAGCC
>CAIVXR010000289.1 GCA_903909925.1 uncultured beta proteobacterium
CACTGCACGCTATATCGCTGAAGAAAGTGCTGATGCGATTAAATGGCTAGTAGAGCAGGGCGTACCTTTTACTGCCGATGAAGCTGGACCAATGGGTTTGCATCTCACTCGTGAGGGCGGTCATAGTCATCGCCGCATTGCTCATGCAGCTGATGCAACCGGTAAAGCAATTCATGAAGTGCTATTGGATAAAGCAAGGGCCCATAAAAATATTCAGATCCTAGAGCATTGGATTGCACTTGATCTGATTACCAATCGCCATCTGGATGCAAAAATACAGCGCACTAAACCGAACCGCTGTTACGGTGTGTATGCCTTAGATATTAAGAACAATCGTGTTGAAACCATTCAGGCAAAGTCTGTGGTTCTGGCTACTGGCGGCGTAGGTAAGGTTTATCGCTATACCAGCAATCCTGATACTGCTACTGGTGACGGCATTGCCATGGCCTGGCGCGCAGGCTGCCGAGTTGGCAATATGGAATTTATTCAGTTTCATCCAACCTGCTTGTATCACCCAAGTGATCGCACCTTCTTGATTACTGAGGCAATGCGCGGTGAGGGTGGATTACTCAAGTTGCCAGATGGAACCCGCTTTATGCAGGCTCATGATGATCGTAAAGAGTTAGCGCCCCGTGACATCGTTGCTAGAGCCATCGACTTTGAAATGAAAAAACACGGTCTAGACTATGTGCATCTAGATGCCACCCATTTAGGTGAGGCATTCATCAAAGAGCACTTCCCCATGATCTATGCACGTTGCTTAACACTGGGTTTAGATATTACTAAAGACCCAATACCGGTAGTACCTGCTGCTCACTATGCTTGCGGTGGCGTGGTTACTGACTTAAAAGGCAGAACAGATCTCCCTGGCTTGTACGCAGTTGGTGAAGCGACATACACGGGATTGCATGGCGCTAATCGTTTAGCAAGTAATTCACTGCTTGAATGTATTGTGATTGGTAAGGCAGCAGCCGAAGATATCTCTGAGATCAAGTCGCCAACGATGCCATCCTTACCTCTCTGGGATGAGAGCCAGGTTGAAGATGCAGACGAACAAGTGGTGATTGCCCATAACTGGGATGAGCTACGCTCTTTGATGTGGAACTATGTTGGTATTGTGAGAACTAATCGAAGATTAGAGCGCGCATTACACCGTATTAAATTACTCAGATACGAAGTGCAAGAGTATTACGCGAACTTTAAAGTGACGCGAGATCTGATTGAGTTGCGTAACTTACTAGAATGCGCTGAATTGATAGTGAGATCAGCACTCATGCGCCGAGAAAGTAGGGGGCTACACTACAGCCGTGATTACCCTGGCACCTGGGCAGTCTCTTATCCTACTATCTTGACCCCTCAGGCTGAGGGCGCAGAAAGCAACAAGGAAACCTAAGCAACCTAAGGAGCGCCTTTTAGAACCCCTCCTTTAAAGCTCAGGGGCGCAATTAGGATCAACCCAATCGTTCGATATATTTTTTAATTTCACGCTCAGCTATCTCACCGAAAGCTCAACATGTTTTCCGGTTCTAGCAAGCATATCTACAAGAGAGTCTATGGTGAATTTAACGGTTTTTTTATGAACGACATCCGATACTCTTGGACGGCTTACCCCAAGGATGATTGCAGCATCATGTTGCTTTAGTTGTTTTTCGTCAATCCACGAGGATAGTTCAGTCATTAATGACTCCTTAATGGCTAGTTTCTCGGAAATAATTTTCTTGGATTTCGCTTGAAGTCTAGCAGCTTCTTTTGGAGAGAATCCAAGGTCGGAAAAAACATTTCCACCTACGGGGGTGATATGCATGGTTTTATTTTGACGAGTCATTTTCTTATCCTTTCTGCTATAACTTCCTTATACCTACTGATCGCCATATCCTTATCCTGTTTACTAGTAATGCGAGTCTTCTTTTTGAAGCAATGCAACACATAAATGGCATCTTGAAACTTTGCTACGTACATCACTCGATACCAACCGTCATCTAGATTGATGCGTATTTCTTTTGTTCCTGCCCCAACTTCTTCAAATGGTCTCCAGTCATCTGGATCCAAACCAATTTGAACTTGGCTCAATTGATGACCAGCTTCCTTGCGGGCGTCGGATGAAAAAATCTTCCCATCCTTAATATCCTTGAGGCTAGACCCCATCCACTGAATGGGCTTTTCTGTTATTTTCATCAATTGTATCAAATTTTATACATTATTGTTTAAATGATGCCCACTAGTACTTGGGGAAGCTCAAAAAGTGGGGGCTTGTACTACGTGGGGTAAATCGCGTGATTACGATTGCTTCATTGAATCGCTAGTTTAGTTAGTGGCAGACGATGAATCAACCAAAGAGCTTAGTAGCAATGCGGGATTCTCTAAAGATATTGAGCGAGAACTTATAAGATTCGCATCGAAAAATCGACCGCATAGACATCCTTGGTCAATTTACCCAGCGAGATTCGATCAACGCCAGTGGCAGCAATAGCGCGCATCTGATCTAAATTAATTCCACCAGATGCCTCTAGTAATGCACGACCTGCAGTCAACTGGACTGCTTGCTTCATTTGATCGGTATTGAAGTTATCAATCAAAATGCTTTTAGCTCCTGCGGCGAGAGCTTCTTCTAATTCTGCAAAGTTCTCTACTTCAATCTGTATATCAACCCCAGCATTCAGAGCGGCGGCATTTTTCAGTGCAGCAGTAACGCTGCCAGCTGCAGCAATATGGTTTTCTTTAATCAGAATGCCGTGCCACAAAGCAAGGCGTTGGTTCTGCCCACTGCCCACCCGAACAGCATATTTCTGAGCCTGGCGTAAACCTGGAATGGTTTTGCGTGTATCGAGTAC
>CAIVXR010000290.1 GCA_903909925.1 uncultured beta proteobacterium
AGCATCACTAGCACCTTGCACATTATTTTGACCGCGCAATGGATGAAGACCAGAGCCGGGTTTACCAATTTGGCCGGTAATACAGACTATAGCAATTAAACAACGTGCATTATCTGTGCCATGAACGTGTTGGCTAATGCCCATACCCCACAAAATCATCGCTGACTTCGTAGTCGCAAACTCCCTAGCCACTTCACGCAGGGTTTCTGCTGGAATACCGCAGATCGGAGCCATCGCTTCAGGGCTATAGCCCTTGATATTTTCTTTTAGGGCTTCAAAATTATTAGCACGATTTTGAATGAATTTTTGATCAGCCAAGCCTTCTTCAATGATCGTATAGATCATGGCATTGAGCATGGCCACATCGGTATCGGGTTTGAACTGCATCGTACGCCAAGCATGCTTACTAATATCAGTCATGCGTGGATCACACAATACAATTTTGGCGCCACGTTTAGCAGCGTTCTTAAACCACGTAGCAGCTACTGGGTGGTTTGCTGTTGGATTAGATCCAATTAAGAAAATCATACTCGAGTGCTCAACATCATTGACTTGATTACTTACTGCGCCAGAACCAACGCCTTCGAGCAATGCAGCTACAGAAGAAGCATGACAAAGACGTGTGCAATGGTCGACGTTATTACTTCCAAATCCTGTGCGCACTAGCTTTTGAAATAAGTAAGCCTCTTCGTTACTGCCTTTAGCAGAACCAAAGCCAGCCAATACTTTTAAGCCATGCTGATCTTTGAGTTTCTTCAGACCACCGCCAGCCAGCTCCAAAGCCTCTTCCCAGGTTGCTTCACGGAAGATATTGGACCAATCTTGTGGATTTTGAGTTGCGGTTTCATCCTTAGGAACCCCCGCTTTACGAATCAATGGCTTGGTAAGACGCTGTGGGTTATGGATGTAATCCATACCAAAGCGACCTTTAACGCAAAGGCGATTATGGTTAGCAGGGCCATCACGACCTTCCACGCTGACGATCTTTTCATCTTTAACGTTGTAAGTGATCTGACAACCTACACCACAGAATGGGCAAACAGAATCCACCTTGCGATCAACCGTTTGTGAACCAATTAAGCCTTTAGGCATTAATGCACCAGTAGGACAGGCTTGCACACACTCGCCACAGCCAACACAAGTGCTATCACCCATAGGATCATTTAAATCAAAGACGATTTCACTATGAGAGCCGCGCATGGCATAGCCAATCACATCATTGACCTGCTCTTCACGACAAGCGCGTACACAACGGTTGCACTGAATGCAAGCATCTAAGTTGACTGCCATCGCCGGATGAGAAATATCGTGAGCAACCTTCTCACGACGAATTGCCCTGAGTTCTGGACGAACTGTGACATCCATGCGGGTCGCCCAAGTACTGAGCTCACCATGTTGATTCTGTTGCTCTTCTGCTTCGCTATCACCTACCCACTTAAAGCCTTCATCCGGCATATCGGAAAGGAGCATCTCGAGCACTAGCTTCTGGCTCTTTACAGCGCGCTCACTATTGGCTTTGACTTCCATTCCAGGAGTAGCACTTCTGCAGCAGCTTGGGGCCAAAGTGCGCTCGCCATTAATTTCGACTACGCAAGCACGGCAGTTACCATCAGGACGATAGCCATCTTTAAAGCAC
>CAIVXR010000291.1 GCA_903909925.1 uncultured beta proteobacterium
ACAAGTTGAGCCAATCAGAATAAATACCACCATGGCAGTGATGCGCATGGTGTTTTGATAAGCCTCCTGAATTAAGCCTTTGAGATTTGGGATGCGAGCTCTTCGTAGCCAAGCTAATAGCAAGGCGCCCATGGCGCCCATTGCGCCAGATTCTGTTGGAGTTGCAATGCCGGACATGATGGTGCCAAGCACTAAAAAGATTAATACCGCCGAGGGGACGATGCCCATGAGGCATTTCTTCCAAAGCTCCCAACCTTTTAAAGTGAGCTCACTCTCTGGTACTGGCGGTAAATAGTCTGGACGAACTCGGGAGAGAAAGAATGTATAGAGCGCAAATAGAGCAATTTGTAGTAATGAAGGTCCCCATGCGCCTAGATACATGCTACCGACATCAGCACTTCCGCTTTGAGTCTTAAGCTGATCAGCTAAAACGATCAGAACCAAGGATGGCGGCACTAATTGGGTAATCGTTCCAGAGGCTGCTAGAACGCCTGTAGCGTAACGCATGTTGTAGCCATAACGCATCATGACTGGCAAAGAGATCATCGCCATGGCAATGACTTGGGCAGCCACAGTGCCAGTAATCGCACCAAGAATAAATCCCACAATAATGACCGAATAACCTAGGCCCCCGCGCACTCTTCCAAAGAGTTGACCCATCGAGTCCAGCATTTCTTCAGCGAGGCCGCAGCGCTCCAGAATTGCGCCCATGAAAGTAAAAAATGGAATGGCCAGAAGCAGATCATTCGCAAGCACGCTACCAAAGATGCGCTGTGGAATAGCTTGCAAAAATGGCATACCAAAGAAGCCTTCGCTGATGGCAATGACAGAGAAGAAGAGAGCAGCAGCCATCAGAGAGAATGCGACTGGAAAGCCAATCAACATAAAGATAATTAGGCCGCCAAACATCAGGGGCGGCATCCACTCTAATGGAATCATTGCATTGGCTTTTCGTAATGAAGATCTTCGGCGGGTAGAGTAACCTCACCTTTGAGTGCACCGATGCGTTTGATAATTTCTGAAAGGCCCTGCAGGCTGAGCATGAAGAAGCCAAACGGTACTATAAATTTAATCGGATAACGCGCAAGTCCACCAGAGTTCAGAGAATGTTCCATGATTAACCAAGATGGATAAAAGAGAGTTGTCCATGATAGCCAGGCAAACAAAATACAAGCTGGCATCAAGAACAAAACCAAGCCAAATAAATCTACCCAAATACGACCTCGATCTGACAGGCGTGAGTAAATTAAATCGACACGAACATGCTCATTACGTTTCAGGGTATAGGCTGCGCCCAGCATCACTGCTGCACTAAATAAATACCATTGCAGTTCTAGAGGCCAGTTATTGCTAATATCTAAGCCATAGCGCAGTAAGGCATTGACTGCTGATACTACGCATGACAACAGAATCATCACACCGGCAGCTTTGCCAAGCAGTTGGTTTATGCGATCAATGCCCGCGGAAAGCTTGGACCAAAACCCCATGCCATCTAGAGATCTGCGCGACCCCGTTTGATGGCAGCTAGAACTTGAGAAGGTGCGGTTCCGCCAGTATGCTGGCGTGATTGCACGGAGCCATCAACCGTTAGTAAGGCAAAGACATCATCGCCGATGAGCTCGGGACGATTATCAAGACCACAAGCAAAGCGCAGCTCTGAAAGGCTCAAGTCAGTGAGCATGCAGTTTCTGCCAACGCATGCCTTAACAGCATGAGCAACAGCTTCATGGGCATCACGGAAGGCCAAGCCTTTTTTAACCAAGTAGTCAGCTAGATCTGTTGCTGTCGAAAAGCCTTCTTCAGCTGCTACTTTCATTACATCTGCTTTAACTTGAATATGAGGAACCATGTCGGCGAAGATGCGCAGCGTATCTTGCACAGTGTCTACTGCGTCAAATAAAGGCTCTTTGTCTTCCTGGTTATCCTTGTTGTACGCAAGGGGCTGACTCTTCATGAGCGTTAGCAAAGCAATGAGGTCACCATAGACACGACCAGTTTTGCCCCTAGCTAATTCAGGGACATCAGGGTTCTTCTTTTGCGGCATGATAGAGCTGCCAGTGCAAAAACGATCTGGGAGATCGATAAAGCCAAAGCGTGGGCTCAGCCAGAGCACAAGCTCTTCTGAGAGGCGAGAAACGTGCATCATCAAGATCGATGCAAAGGCGCAGAACTCAATCGCAAAGTCACGATCTGATACAGCATCTAAAGAATTGTTGCAAATACCATCAAAGCCAAGAGTCTTGGCAACTTGCTCCCGATCAATTGGATAGCTAGTACCTGCTAAAGCTGCTGCACCTAAAGGCAGACGGTTAAAGCGTTTCCGTAAATCAGTTAAGCGACTAGCGTCACGACTAAACATCTCAAAGTAAGCCATCAAGTGATGACCAAAGGTAATCGGTTGGGCAACCTGCAGATGAGTGTGACCAGGCATGATCGTGCCAGCATGCTTTTCTGCTAAATCTAATAGTGCAGCACGCAAAGTTTTGAGGGTAGCAGCAATCTCATCAACGCTGCCACGCAACCACAGACGTAAATCAGTAGCTACTTGATCATTACGTGAACGACCAGTATGTAGACGTTTCCCAGCATCACCTACCAAGGCAGTTAAGCGGGCTTCAATATTGAGATGTACATCTTCTAGCGCCAATTGCCATTCAAATTGGCCGGCTTCAATCTCGCTCTTAATTTGAGCCATGCCCTTTTGGATATCCGCTAAATCTTGAGCGCTGATGATCTTTTGGGCTGCCAACATCTGGGCATGTGCCAAGGAACCAGCAATATCGACCATCGCAAAGCGTTGATCAAAGCCGATTGAGGTTGTATAGCGCTGGACAAGTTCGTCCACCGGTTCATTAAAACGGGCCGACCAAGCTTGGGCTTTGTTATCTAAGGAATTTTTGGGTGAGCTCATAAACACAGTATATTGTTGTACGTCTTTGATTATTTTAAATGTTATGTCCCAAACCCTAAATTCCCCCATTTCGGCGGCCCCTAAGCGCCTAGTTATTGCCTCCCGTGAAAGTCGCCTAGCCATGTGGCAGGCAGAATATGTCCGGGATTGCCTCAAAAAGCTCTATCCAGACTGCGATGTCCAGATTTTGGGTATGACTACCCGCGGAGACCAGATTTTAGATAAGGCCCTCTCCAAAGTCGGTGGCAAGGGCCTTTTTGTGAAAGAGCTCGAAACTGCTCTTGAGGATGGTCGCGCTGATTTAGCGGTGCACTCCCTCAAAGATGTTCCGATGGTGATGCCAGAGGGATTTGATCTAACGTGTGTCATGGCTAGAGAAGATGCCCGTGATGCATTTGTTTCGAATGACTATGCCAGTCTTGAAGATTTACCCAAAGGGGCGATTGTGGGAACTTCGAGCTTGCGTCGCGAGTCAGTGCTGCGTGCAAAACTCCCGCATCTAGAAATTCATCCACTGCGCGGTAATTTAGATACTCGTATGGGTAAGTTAGATCGTGGT
>CAIVXR010000292.1 GCA_903909925.1 uncultured beta proteobacterium
AGTTCAGGGGCAACCGCAATTAAGCGGCTAGTGCGTAACGTTCGTCGTTAGCAGTTATTACATTCCCATTGATTTACGAGATAACGGGTCCTCGGTATGCCCTTGATGCTTTGTAATCCACGTCGAAACCATGTCGACCCCAGAGTTCATGCATAGGAAAGCCTATTTTAAAGCCGCTAGCCTTAAATTGCTCAATATCTTTCAGAAGTGTTGTTATCCCCTATTAGGGAAGATGATTTGCAATAAATCGAGAGGGTTGTAAATGATGTAATCCGCACCCCATTTCTCAGGGGGCTCTTTACAACCGCAGTAGCCATATGCGGCAGCGACAGTATGCATGCCCGCAGCTTTACCTGCAATCACATCACGAATATCGTCACCTACATAAATTGATTTTGTAGGATCGATATTAGCAATTTTGGCAGCATGCAGAATGGGGGCTGGGTGAGGCTTTGGGTGTGGCGTTGTATCCCCAGAAATAGTTGAGGCTGCTCTTTGGCGTAAGCCCATGAGTTCAGTGAGAGGATGCGTGAAGCGCTCACTTTTATTCGTAACTATTCCCCAAGGCAAATTTGCTTTTTCTATTTGCTCGAGCAAATGATCAATCCCATCAAATAATTTACTGTGGACAAGCAGTGCTTTTTCATAGTTACCCATGAACTCATCGCGTAAGATGATGTAATCAGGATGATCTGGAGCAATTCCAAATGCACCCTCAAGAAGTCCGCGTGCTCCAGCAGATGCATAAGGGCGCAGAAATTCATAAGGCTTGGGAGATAGATTGCGATCTATCAGTAATTGATTGGTTGCGGCAACTAAATCAGGCGCTGTGTCCGCTAAGGTGCCATCGAGATCAAAAAAGATGCCGTGATAAGGGCTTGATAGATTGTTCATGCCCTTTATTGCTTACGAACGGCAATCATGTAGTTCACATCTACATCGTCATTGAGACTGTAAATCTGAGTGAGCAGGTTGTAACCGAGACCTTTGATACCAATCATTTCTAGACCTGCATTACGTGTAAACGCTACTAGCTCAGAAGGCTTAATGAATTTGGCATATTCGTGAGTACCCCTAGGGAGCAGTTTGAGAACGTACTCAGCACCAATAATGGCAAATAAGTAGGACTTGGGGTTACGATTTAGGGTGCTAAAAAAGAGCGTGCCACCGGGTTTGCACAGTTTTGCGCATGCATGCACTACTGAAGCAGGGTCTGGAACGTGTTCAAGCATTTCCATGCAGGTCACTACATCGTATTGTTCTGGCTGTTCATCAGCCAAGGCTTCAGCTGAAATAGAGCGGTAAGTAAGATTTGCACCTACCTCTAATGCATGCAACTCAGCTACCTTGAGGGCTTTATCAGAAAGATCGATGCCAGTAGTGTCTGCACCTGATTGCGAGATCGATTCAGCTAAGATGCCCCCGCCACAGCCAATATCAACTACTTTTTTGCCCTCGAAGTTGATGAAGGTTTTCATCCAATTCAGACGCAAAGGATTAATAGCGTGCAGTGGCTTAAATTCGCTATTGGGATCCCACCAGCGATGGGCTAGGGCGCTAAATTTGGCGATTTCAGATTGGTCGACGTTCATATTGATGGACTATTAGGGGGATTGATAGAGGAATCTACGAATATAGCGGAAATAAAAAAGCCCGCAAGAAGCGGGCTTTTTTACAAGTAAATTGAATTACTTAGCTGCTGTACCAACAACTTCGATGTCAGTACGGCGGTTCTTGGCGCGACCTTCAGCAGTTGCGTTTGATGCAACTGGATTGCTCTCGCCTGTTGATTCTGAGTAGATACGGCTACCGTCAACACCTTTGCTTGTCAGATAAGCTTTAACTGACTGAGCGCGACGCCGACCGAGGGCCATGTTGTATGCATCTGAACCAACGCTGTCAGTGTTACCAACAGCAATAATGACTTCTAACTTGATCTTGCTCAAAT
>CAIVXR010000293.1 GCA_903909925.1 uncultured beta proteobacterium
ACCCGATTATTTCAAATGAGCAATATGAAACGCTTCTTAAAAAATATGCGGATTTAGTGTCATACCCCGATACCCCCGGTAAACGCAAGCTAGCCGCGGGTTGGCTGATTGACCAATGCGGCTTTAAAGGACAACGCATGGGTGAAGTGGGTGTTTATGAAAATCAAGCGCTTGTTTTAGTCAATCACGGCAATGGCACTGCGCAAGATATCTTAGGTCTTGCTAAGTGTATTCAGGACAAAGTACGTAAAGAGTTTGGTGTGAGCTTAGAGATTGAGCCTAATATTTTCTGATGAATACTTGACTATTGGAGAAAAATTACTAATGCTCACTTAAGACCATGGGTCCAACTGGCAACATGAATGTAATAGCGCAAAGCCTTACCTTGGCCCACCGAAAACAACATCTTGCTTTCAAGTAAATCAGATAAGTCTCTTGTAGCTGTAGCCTTTGAGCTTGCAGTGATCTTCATATACTTTTCCGCATTTAATCCGCCCAAGAATCCACCGTCACCCTCATCTAGCAATCTATGAATGACTTTCTTTTGCCTATCATTTAGCCGAACGTGAGAATACTGAGCCCAATAATGCGATCTCTCAATAGCATTTTTCATCACCTCGCACGAGGCCTCACAAGCAAGCTCACAAGTATGCGCAAACCAAATCACCCATTCGGAAATATCTAGGTTTCCATGTTGTGCAGCGTTAAGAGCATCATAGTAACTAGACCGATTAACCATCATTTGCTCAGAAAGACTGTATAGCTTTTCACCAGACTGTGCGTCCTGAGCCATGGCCATCTCTACGATCGCTCTTCCTAGCCTTCCATTTCCATCTTCAAACGGATGAATTGTTTCAAACCATAAATGCGCTATTGCAGCCCGTGTAAGTCCATCTATCTGAGTTTCATAATTTTCTGAATTTTTAAATACCTGATGTTTGGGTCGAGTTTTATTAAACCAATCTAAAAATACCTCTATCTCATCCGCAACTCTAACTGAGGGTGGTGCCGTGAAATGGATAGTCTCCTTGCCTTGTCTACCGCTAACAATTTGCATCGGGTCTTCATGGTCTCGAAAATCGCCAACCTTAATACGCAATCTAGAATTTATTTTTTCAGGAAAAAGTGCTTGATGCCATTGAAAAAGTTTTGCTGCACTTAATTCACTCTCACGAGTCTCGAGTGCATCTTGCAATATATCCACTAAACCATCGACCTTTTTATCTAAGGGCGCTAGATCATTCTCCAATGTAATTCCCAGCTTACGAAATACAGAAGATCTCACAGAGTCGAGATTTAACTTTTCCCCCTCAATGGCTGAAGTCGCAATGATTTCTTGAATGTATCTACTTTGAATCAGTTCTTGTGCACCCTGTAATCCAATTGCATTTGCCTGACCAATCACTTCTCCCTGCTTTTTTCTGGCACGCAAAAGGGCGTCCTGCACTCCAAGAGCTTGCGCCTTGAAATTGGGCCAATCGGGATGCTGCCAGATGGCTTTTAAGCTCGTTTTTGGGGTAAGGGGAGTTTTCATGAGCTGTATTTTAGCATATACGGCTCAAAAAATGAGCCGTATATTAGTAATTACGGCTCACGCAATACCTCTGACAATCTTACTTCTGCCTGTCCTTCAGCTAGTTGCACCTGATAGTCTTCCTGGGTATTAAGCTCACTGGGTTTGCGCACCGCATGCAATTGGTCTTTGTCCTGATTTTTTCCCTTGCTTAAGATGACTGCATAGCCACGCTCCAAAGTTCTTTGGGGATTGAGCATCTCCAGTTGTGATTGGTAATGGGATTGATTGCGCTTCCAGTTCTCCATACGTACTGACCACGCTTGATTTAAGCGTTGCTGCCAACTGGTGATTTGTTCGCGCATGCGATCGGGGTTTGGAAGAGCGTGACTCAGCCTTAATGCAAGTTGATCTAGGGTTTGTGCTTCACGCTCTACGCGTTGATTAACGCGCTCTAGTAAAGCTTGCTTAATGGCTTCTAATTCCTGTAGCAACTGATCTTTACGCGGGGCCGCTAACTCTGCCGCGCCCGTTGGGGTGGGCGCTCGCAGGTCTGCCACAAAATCAGCAATGGTGAAATCAGTCTCATGCCCTACACCGCTTACTACTGGAATATTTGAAGCGGCAATCGCATAAGCAAGCCGCTCATCATTAAATGCCCACAGATCTTCAATGCTGCCACCACCACGAACTAGCAAAATCACATCAACTGCATTTTCTGCATTTTCTTGATTGGCTGCTTTGAGCGCCGCAATGATTCCGGCAGGTGCATCAGGGCCTTGCACGAGCGTTGGATAAATCATAATCGGAATATGTGGCGCGCGTCTTGCTAATGTCGAGAGTACGTCTTTTAATGCTGCAGCTTGCGGTGAAGTGATGATGCCAATCGATCGAGGATGCGTTGGAATCTCGCGTTTACGCTCTTCGTCAAACAATCCTTCCTTAGCTAATTTGGCTTTGAGTTTTAAAAAAGCTTCATACAAGCCGCCCATACCTGCGCGCCGCAAAGTTTGAATGGTCAGTTGAATATCGCCCCTGGGAACATACATTCCTAAATTGGCACTGACTTCGACTAAATCCCCTGACTGGGGCATAAAGCCGACTTGGCCATTGCGACCTCGGAACATCACACAGCGAATTTGACCTTCTTCATCCTTGAGTGAGAAATACCAATGCCCGCTGTCATAAGCCTTAAAGTTGGAAATCTCCCCGCTAACCCACACGGTATCGAAACGGTCTTCCAAAGAGGCTGCAATGGCGCGGTTTAGATCGCCAACAGTAAGAATTTCCCTTGATATTTCCGACATTTTTTCTCTTTATCCACAAGGCCATCTGGCTTAGACGGCAATAAATATCCACAGAAGCTTATACGCCCTAGGTCTAGTAGCTAAAAGTAAGTAATTACTGACCCAAAACGTCTCATAAATCCAACAGTTAAAAAATAAGTCTTTGATTTATATCACTAATTTTTTGACTGCATTACCCCGCTTTGAAGCCGGTTCCTACCTGCTTCACCAGCAATCAAGGACTTAGGGGCTAATCCCAAAAAAGTTTTGCACAGACTTATCCACAGGCTAGGTTTTCAAAACAGGCTTATTAATTCAGCTAAAGTAGGAAGCTTATGTACTCAATCTTACTATCCGCTGGCTGGCCTATTTGGCCTTTATTAATTATTTCCATTATTGGCTTAGCGATCGTCCTAGAGCGTAGCTGGTACCTGCGTCAAATCCATATTTTTCCTAAAGACTGTTTAGAGACTGCTTTTAGCCTTTGCAATCAATTGCTTAAAGACAATAAGCCCTCCGATGGCCAAATTAGTGCACTGGCTCAGGTCTCTCCTGCTAGCCCTCTACTGGCCTGTGTTTTACAAGAAAAGCTTCTTGGCAGCAGTTCTGAAGCAGCGCTTGAAGAGCTCCAAGCGGTGGCACAGATGACTTGGTTTAAGTTGGATCGCTACCTAGGGATTCTGGCAACGATTGCCACCATTGCCCCCTTGTTAGGTTTATTTGGCACTGTGGTTGGCATGATCGAAATCTTTGGTAGTCAAGGTGCTATCAGTGGAGCAGGTAGCCCACAACAATTGGCTCACGGTATTTCAGTGGCGCTCTACAACACGGCATTTGGATTGCTGATTGCGATTCCAGCGCTTGCAGCCTGGCGTGGCTTGAAAGCAATTGCCAATCAACGTCAGCGTGAGTGTGAAGAGTTCACCCGTCAGTTGTTTAAAAAACTGTACCCAACAAATTCCTAATGAGCTGGCTTGGTCTGCACTCCCCCTCTCAGAGAAGTTTTTCTCTAGGAACGACTCCTGTTTCTGCCGAACCAGAAATCAATCTCATTCCTTTTATTGATGTCTTGTTGGTGGTGCTGATTTTTTTGATGATCTCCACCACTTTTACCCGTTATCAAGAACTAGCTATCACACTGCCAACTGCAAATGGCAGCGAGAGTCAGACAGATAACAAACAAGTGCATATTGCCGTGAGTCGGGATGGTCGCTTTGCCATTAATGGCAAGTTAACTGATCGCACCCAGCTCAGTGATGCCCTCACACAACTGAGTAATCAAAGCGGTAGTGCAAAAGAAGGTGTGAGCAATTTACAAGTGAACATAGATGCGGATGCCAAAGCACCCCATCAAGCAGTCATGAGCGCTCTTGAAGCGGCGCGTGACGCCAACCTTTCGAATATTGTATTTAGTAGCCAAACTAAAAAGTAAGCTCAGAGAAAAATTCTTTTTATGGCACTTTCTTTTTTTCGCACA
>CAIVXR010000294.1 GCA_903909925.1 uncultured beta proteobacterium
AGAAAATGAAGGTCGCATCCTCGTTCGAAATGAATCTGGCGTTGAACTACTTTCTAACGTCTGCCGTCATCGCCAAGCACTCATGCTCAATGGCAAGGGTAAAGTAGAAAATATTGTCTGCCCACTCCATCGCTGGACTTATGACTTAGGTGGCAATTTATTAGGCGCACCCCATTTTGAAGATAAGCCTTGCCTCAACTTAGGTAAGTCCCCTTTGCAAAATTGGCAAGGGCTATTATTTGAAGGTCCACGCGATGTGCGTACTGATCTTGCAAAACTGGGAGTGGCTGAGGATCTTCAATTTGATGGTTACATGCTTGACCACGTTGAAGTACACGACTGTAATTACAACTGGAAAACGTTTATCGAGGTTTATCTCGAGGATTACCATGTTGTGCCATTTCATCCTGGCTTAGGTAAATTTATTTCTTGTGAAGACTTGCGCTGGGAGTTTGGTGACTGGCATAGCGTACAAACCGTAGGCATACATAAGGATTTACAAACTCCAGGTTCACCGGTTTATCGCAACTGGCATGATGCAGTGCTGCGTCAATATCAAGGCAAAACTCCACGGCACGGGGCAATCTGGCTGACTTACTACCCTAATGTAATGGTGGAGTGGTACCCAGGTGTTCTCTGTGTCTCTACTCTCCACCCCATAGGTCCAAATAAAACTCGCAATATTGTTGAGTTCTACTACCCTGAAGAAATCACTCTATTTGAGCGCGAGTTTGTAGAGGCTGAGCGTTCCGCCTATATGGAAACCTGCATTGAAGATGATGAGATTGGTGAGCGTATGGATCAGGGTCGCGCTGCTCTGTTTGCGCGTGGCATTAATGAAGTAGGGCCCTATCAAAGCCCAATGGAAGACGGTATGCAGCATTTTCATGAGTGGTATCGTCGTGTCATGAATTTTCAAGGCGCATAATTAAGTCGCTCTCTTAAATCATTTTGCATTCAAGATAGGAAGCCTTATGACTCCTCTAGTTTCCGCAAACCAGTTAGAAGAAATCCTCAATAGCGGTGAAAATGTTTTGCTCTGCGATTGCCGCTTCGATTTAGTAAATCCAGAAGCTGGTAGAAAAGCATATGAAGAAAGTCATATCCCTGGCGCAATTTATGTCGATCTTGATCAAGATATGTCTGGAACTAAAACAGGTATCAATGGTCGACACCCACTCCCCTCTCCTGAGGCCTGGGCAAAAACCAAAGCCCGTTTAGGTATTAGCTCAAATACTTTAGTAGTTGCCTACGATAAACAAGGTTCGGTTTATGCCAGCCGCCTTTGGTGGATGCTCAGAGCTACTGGGCATGCCAATGTCCGCGTCTTAGATGGTGGCCTAGATTCTTGGAATGGCCCCATGGGCACAATGCCCCGTCAACCGACACCAACATCTCAAGTGATTGAGCCCATGCCTTATGTTGGCCTGGCTTTAGTTGGTGACGTGGTGAGCAATCTCCAGTCTGGCAAAAATCTCGTCATTGATGCCAGAGCCAATGATCGTTTTCATGGTGAGAATGAAACCTTAGATCCCATTGGTGGGCATATCCCAGGTGCAATCAATCACTTCTTTAAAAATAATCTTTCAGCTACAGCATTTAAAGCGCCAGAGCAACTCTTTAAAGATTTTGTAGATTTACTCGGCTCTAAGAAACCATCTGAAGTGATTCATCAGTGTGGTTCAGGCGTTACTGCCTGTCATAATCTTTTAGCAATGGAAGTAGCTGGATTGAAAGGCTCACGCCTATATGCAGGTAGTTGGAGCGAATGGTGCGCTGACTCTGCAAGACCAATCGCTACTGATGAGTAGCGATTAAGATCTCAATGCAACATCGATAGTAGGATCACAAATCCTACGCCGCATGCAATTAAAAGAGTTTGACGCAAAGACTCAGCCCAGTGAGGGCGGCGGTGCATTTGTGGAATTAAATCACTCACCGCAATATAGATAAAACTGCTCGATGCAATAACTAATAGATATGGCATTGCAGCGTGTGCTTTCTCTAAGAAGAAATAGGCCAACACACCACCAAGTACTGCTGCGAAACCACAAATCAGGTTGTACAACAATGCGCGGGCTTTTGAAAAACCTGCGTTTAACAAAACAATAAAGTCACCAATCTCTTGTGGAATCTCATGCGCGATGATTGCTATTGCAGTAAAAATACCAACCTGATAGTCAGCCATAAATGCAGCGGCGATCAAGATACCATCCACAAAATTATGAATGCCATCGCCGACTAAAATCATCCAACCACTGCGACCCGCATTTTCAGCATCATGCCCATGGTGATGGGAATGACCATCCCCCTCATGATGGTGATCATGGCGCAGAAGGGCAATTTTCTCGAGCAGGAAAAAGCCTAATAAACCAGCCAGCAAAGTGGCAAATAATAGTTGTGTACTTACCCCTCCCATGCTGAATGCTTCAGGCAATGAATGTAGCAAAGCTGTCGCCAGCAAAATACCCACCGACAAACTCACCATGTTATTGACCATCCTGGCAAGCAAGGTCACTGAAAAGGTAGCAGCTACTAAGACGCTAGCAGTCCCCGCCAAAGCGGTCACCAGGAGAATGGTTTGTAAAACCGTCATAGTGACTAAGCTACTCCCATCTTCTTAAACCAGGCGAGACATTTCTCCCAGCCATCTTTTGCAGGACCTTCACGATATGTGGCGCGATAGTCAGCATGAAAGGCATGAGGAGTATCGGGATACACTTCAAATTGAGATGCTTTAGCAGCAGGATTCTTAGTTGCTGCTTGCGCTAAGGCTACTTTCATTTGCTCCACACTCTCCAAAGAAATGCCAGCATCAGCACCACCATATAAACCCAGAACCGGCGCTTTCAACTCAGCAGCAATATCCACCGGGTGACGAGGATTGCCCTCAGTCTTCTCACCAATCAAGCGCCCGTACCAGGCGACACCAGCGCGGACTTGAGGCAAGGTGGCAGATAACCAAGTAATGCGGCCACCCCAGCAGAATCCAGTGACACCGACTCTTTTAAGATCGCCGCCATTTTTTCCAGCCCATACCAAAGTAGCCTGTAAATCATTTAAGACTTGTGCGTCTGGAGTTTTAGAAACGATATTAGTAAAGATTTCTGCAGTAGTGCCGTATGCATTAGGATCGCCGGCACGAGTAAAAAACTCCGGAGCGATAGCGAGGTAACCGAGCTTTGCGAAACGGCGAGTGACGTCCGCAATATATTCATGTACACCAAAGATTTCACTTGCAACAATAATGATTGGCAAGGATCCTTTAGCCTTTTCAGGACGCGATACATAAGCAGGCATCTGAAAGCTGCCCACTGGAATCATTTGTTCACCCGCTTTGAGACCGTTGAAATCCGTCTCAATCGCAGCAGCCAATACCGGCTCAGATGCAGCAACAAATCCAACGCCAAGGGCGCCGATTGCTGAAGTCTTCATGAAACCTCTTCTGCTGCTGTGTATTTTTTCAGTCATTCTTTTCCCCTCATCCTTGTTTCTAATGCGCTTCTTCCCAATTATCGCCAATACCAATACTCACCACCAAAGGCACCTTTAGCTGTGCAACATTGCACATTAAACCTGGTAACTTGGCTTGCAAGAGCTCGATTTCATCTAAGGGGACATCAAACACTAATTCATCATGTACCTGAAGCAGTAATTTTGTTTTCAATTGCTCCTTTTCAAGCCAATCTTCAACTGCAATCATGGCTAACTTAATGAGATCTGCAGCAGTACCCTGCATGGGGGCATTAATCGCAGCACGCTCGGCTCCTTGGCGGCGCGGTCCGTTTGAGCCCTTAATCTCTGGCAACCAAAGACGGCGGCCAAACACGGTTTCTACATACCCATTCTCTCTAGCCTCTAAGCGAGTGCGCTCCATGTATTGAGCAACCCCTGGATAACGATCAAAATATTTAGCAATATAGTTTTGTGCTGCAGAACGTTCTATGCCTAAATTACCAGCTAGGCCAAATGCGCTCATGCCATAAATCAGACCGAAATTAATTACCTTAGCGTAACGTCGCTGCTCTGAACTGACGTCGTCCAATGCAATACCAAAGATTTCTGCAGCAGTTGCTTGATGCACATCTTTACCTTCTCTAAAAGCAGTTAATAGATTTTCATCTTCGGCAATATGCGCCATGATGCGTAGTTCAATTTGTGAGTAGTCTGCTGAAAGTAATTTGCAACCATCAGCCGGCACAAAAGCCTCTCTGATGCGACGACCCTCTTCGGTACGCACAGGGATATTCTGTAAATTCGGATCGCTGGATGCCAGGCGCCCAGTGACAGCCGTTGCTTGAGAGAAGTTGGTGTGGACGCGCCCAGTCTTCGGGTCAGCCATCCGCGGGAGCTTCTCAATATACGTAGACATCAGCTTAGCTAAACTGCGATAGTCCAAGATACGAGCTGGCAAGGGGTAATCTTCAGCAAGTTTTTGTAACACTTCTTCATCGGTGGAAGGCGCACCAGACGGCGTCTTCTTAATAACTGGTAACTCGAGTTGACCAAACAAGATTTCTGCAATCTGTTTGGGCGATTGAATATTAAATGGTTGCCCAGCCAGTTGGTGAATCTCTCCTTCTAACTCTAAAAGGCGTTTACCAACTTGCTGACCTTGTTTGGCCAATAAAGCAGAATCAATTCTGATGCCGTTACGCTCCATGATGCCAAGTACGCGCATTGCTGGCATTTCAATCTTTTCATAAACATAGAGCAAGCCAGCACTTTCCTGAATCTGTGGCCAGAGCTCTAAATGTAAGCGCAAGGTAATATCGGCATCCTCTGCTGCATAGTTAGTGGCGAGCTTGAGATCAACCAGATCAAAACCAATTTGATGCACACCCTTACCGCAGACCTCTTCATAGCGGATGGTCTTCATACCCAAGTGACGCTCAGCAAGGCTATCCATATTGTGCGGAAGATGCGACTCCAAGACATAGGATTCAAGCAGCGTATCAAATGCAATACCACCTAAGGTGACTCCATAATTGGCAAAGATATGCGCGTCGTACTTGAGATTCTGCCCCACCTTCAAATGCGTTTTACTCTCTAACCAGGGCTTTAATTTTGCAAGTACAGCATCACGATTCAATTGCACTTCACCGTTACGATGCGCCACTGGAATATAACAAGCCTCGCCCGGCTTTACCGATAAAGAAATTCCAACCAACTCTGCTGCTAGCGCATCAAGACTAGTAGTTTCTGTATCGACGGCAGTTAGCTGCGCTGTCTCAATTTTCTTAAGCCATTTTTCAAAGTTTACTTCGTCAACTACACATTCATATTTTTTCTCAATAGCATCTTGTAAATCTCTTGTATCTTGCGATAAATCTTTGGTAGGCGAGCTTGCAATCGTTATCGATTTTTTAGCGAGGATAGTTTCCTCAGATCCTGCATGGGTAATGGGAGTGCCCGCTAAATCAAATGTAGCACCCGCCTCAGAACCCTCGTTGGGAGCGCTTGTGAGCTGCTTTTCAACATCGCGTAACCAAGTCTTAAAAGCGTAGCGCTCAAATAATTCTCGTAGCAGGGCAGCATCTTCAGACTTCGCATGAAGGTCATCTAAGCCTGGTAAATGGGGCGATAAATCACAATCGGTTTTAACAGTGATCAGTTGTCGTGCTTGAGGCAGCCACTCCAATGAGGCACGCAGATTTTCTCCAACAACACCTTTCACTTGATCGGCATTAGCCATGAGATTATCAAGATCGCCAAATTCTGCTAACCATTTATTTGCAGTCTTAGGGCCAGCCTTAGGAACACCAGGAACGTTATCGACCGTGTCACCAATAATGGATAAGTAATCAACTATGCGCTCTGGTGGTACTCCGAATTTTTCAATGACGCCATTGATATCTAGCTTTTCATTGCTCATCGTATTGATTAACGTCACTGATGCATTCACCAACTGGGCTAAATCTTTATCACCAGTGGAGATGATGGTTTCCCAACCTGCTTGGGTAGCTTGACAAGCAAGAGTGCCAATCACATCATCAGCCTCCACTCCAGAAACCATTAATACCGGCCAACCCAATGCTTTAACAATTGCATGGATTGGCTCAATTTGTTTGACCAAGTCCTCAGGCATGGGTGAGCGGTGAGCTTTGTACTCGGAGTACATTTCATCCCGAAAAGTCTTGCCTTTGGCATCAAAAATACAGGCAATGTGGTCAGCCTTGAGTTCAGACCTAGCTCGGCGCATCATATTAACCATGCCATAGATGGCACCAGTGGGCTCCCCAGCCCCATTTCTGAGGTCTGGCATGGCATGAAAGGCGCGATAAAGGTAGCTAGAACCGTCTACCAACAAGAGTCTATGTTTAGTCATACCGCAATCGTACAATCTAGTTGTGAATTGCCTACAGGTCTGGTTAAGGAACCGCCCGAGAGTAGGCTTAAAAAGGTGAAAAATGATGCATGCTCTAACTAACTTAATTAGCCACACCCTCAGTCAAAATATGGCTCTGACGAGCTTTTTGGTGGTTTTTGGACTTTTGGCAGCAGCGCCTGCACATGCTCAGAATAACAGCCAAGCCTTGAGTCCTTCAGAACTCAACCGTATCAATAATCAGCCACTCGCCCCGGTTGCCACCCCAACGGGTGCCCTCAATTCTCCTCAGGTCCGCAATCCAAGCTATCAATACAAGGATGCCAATGGGACGGAAATTACTGAATACAAAGACACCAATAGCCCAACGCAAGTTCAAGTGAAAACTAAATACACCACTTATGAAATGTCTCCACCCGATTCTGTGAAGCCTGGAGCCCAATCTGGAGAAGGTAATTTGCTGAGCGTGCCTAGTATCAGCATTCCCATTAAATAAAAATAGTTACCGCCTTATGGCTGTTTTTACCGCGATCGACCTTGAAGATATCTCCAATTGGATTTCTAAAGACTTCAATATTGGTCAAGCTAGTGAAATTTGGGGGATTCATGGCGGCATTGAAAACTCCAACTTTTTTCTAGACACCATCTTGGATGGTAAAAAACAAGAATATGTTTTAACTATCTTCGAAAGACTATCTGCTCAACAGCTGCCTTACTACCTTGAGCTGATGCGCCACCTTGCGAACAAAGGCATTCCAGTTCCGAAGCCAATTGAGAATCGCCAAGGTGAAATTCTATTTTCACTCAAAGATAAACCAGCAGCAATTGTTACTAAACTCCCAGGCTTATCTAGACTGCAACCCGAAGCAAAACACTGCAGCATGGTTGGCGAGATGTTGGCCAAGATGCATTTAGCTGGAAAAGATTTTTCTAGGAATCAAGAAAATCTGCGTAGTCTTGGCTGGTGGCAAGAAACAATACCTTTGGTATTGCCCCATTTAAATGCTTCACAAAAAGATTTGCTCACGTATGAGCTAGAAACGCAAGAAGCATTTTTTAGTTCTGCTGCTTATGACATGATTCCTCAAGGTGCTTGCCACTGCGACCTCTTTCGCGATAACGTTTTATTTGCCCCACAAGGTGAAAAAGATCCGGCTGATGATCAACTAGGCGGGTTCTTTGACTTTTATTTCGCTGGTACCGATAAATGGCTATTTGATCTAGCAGTGACCGCAAATGATTGGTGTCTTGGGGAGAACAAGCAAGATTTAGATCCAACGCGTCTTGATGCACTGATGAAAGCCTATCAATCTGTACGTCCTCTTACCAAAGAGGAACAAGCAAGCTGGCCGCTGATGCTGCGTGCAGCAGCACTGCGTTTCTGGGTATCCCGCCTTTGGGACTTTTATTTACCCAGAGATGCAAAAATGTTGACGCCTCACGATCCAACCCACTTTGAACGCATTCTTTTAAGTCGTCGATCTCTATGAAACTAAACTCCGTCGCACCGAAAGAAGGCTATACCTGGATTAGACAAGGTGTTTGGCTCTTTAAGCAAAATCCATTAGGTTTCTTGATGTTGGTATTTCTATATGTCTTTCTTGCTCAACTGGCAGTCATTGTTCCGGTGATTGGCGTATTTGCTGTCTTACTACTGACGCCAACACTAGCAGTTGGCTTCATGACTGCTTGTCGCCAAGCCATTCAAAAAGAGCGCATCAGTCCAATGGTGTACTTAATTGCGCTAAAGTCTGGCGCTCTCGTCCGCAAACGCATCTTGCAACTGGGTATCGTGTACGCAGTTCTCATCTTAGTTCTGAGCTTTGCATTGAGTCTCTTGGTCGATTTTGAATTACTCATTCCATTGATGACCAGTGATAAGCCGATGACATCGGAGGCTCTTCGCCAAATTTATTTAGTACTCCTCTTTGGCGCCATTCTGTATATTCCAATAGCGATGTTGATGTGGTTCTCCCCGGTCTTAGTAGCCTGGGCCGATATGTCAGTTGCTCAAGCCCTTTTTTCTAGCTTCTTAGCTTGCTGGACCAATAAGGCAGCATTCTTCGCATATCTAACAATTTGGAGCATTGTTTTGATCGCCATCCCATTAACGGTAGGCATGATTTTTGATGTAATCGATTTTGGTCAAGCAGCCTCTTTTATTATTGCGCCCATTTCTATGGGGGGCTTAACCTTGATGCACTGCTCCTTCTATGCAACGTGGAAAGCCTGCTTTACTGAAGAAGAAGCCATTCTGACTACCTAGGCCTTTTAGACTTTCGTCAGTCAATTGCAGCGAGCTTGGCAATACTCAGTTGTAACCATTTAACACCATGGCGCTTGAAGCTCACTTGGGCTCGTGCATCAGCATCAACCCCCTCTAAGCCTGTAACACGCCCTTCGCCAAACTTCGTATGAAATACGTTTTGACCAATTTTGAATGGATAATTTCCGCGTGGTGGCGAAGCTAATCTCTTTACTTCAGTTGAAGCAGAGCCAATGCGCTTAGTAGGTTTTTGATGCTCACTACCAGAGTCAAAGAAGTCATTAGATTCATACTCGCGCTGTCGGGTATAGCCATCCTGCCACGTCGATCCTGATTTGTTGCTACCACCCCAGCGTGCATCTTTTGCCTTCGGAGTTAGCCACTTCAAAGAATCAGAGGGCAATTCTTCTAAGAAGCGTGATGGCATGTTGTAGCGCACTTGGCCATGCAGCATACGTGACTGAGTGTGCGATAAATACAAACGCTCTTTAGCACGAGTAATCGCAACATACATGAGGCGTCGCTCTTCTTCTAAGCCATTTTGCTCATTAATACTGTTCTCGTGAGGAAATAAGCCTTCTTCAAGGCCTGTAATAAATACTGATGTGAATTCCAAACCCTTCGCAGAATGCACTGTCATGAGTTGCACCGCATCTTGTCCGGCTTGTGCTTGGTTATCACCCGCCTCTAAAGAAGCATGGGATAAAAAAGCGGCCAAGGGCGATACCTCAACTACGCCGGGAGCATTTTCTCCAGGAAGCATCGCTGCTGCTGCATCTTGACCATAACCTTCTTCGGCAATAAAGGCAGTTGCAGCGTTAATCAATTCCTGTAAGTTCTCTACGCGATCTTGGCCTTCGCGCTCCGAGAGGTAATGTTGAATCAAACCACTGTGCTGAATCACAAACTCAACCGTTTCAGGAAGGGTGTTATGGCGCGTGGCCTCACGCATGTGATCAACTAAACGCACAAATCCGCCAAGAGCAGCACCGGCTTTCCCCTCCAAGGAAGAGGCAGCGGTATACAGAGAGCATTGCTGAGACCTGGCAGCATCTTGCAAGGCTTCAATCGATCTTGCGCCAATGCCACGTGTTGGAAAATTGACTACGCGTGAGAAAGAAGTGTCATCGTTTGGATTTTCAAGCAAACGTAAATAAGCTAGTGCGTGTTTAATTTCAGCACGCTCGAAGAATCGCAATCCGCCATACACCCGATAAGGAATACCTGCCGAGAACAAAGCATGCTCAATGATGCGAGACTGTGCATTACTGCGATACAGCAGCGCTATTTCCGTACGTTTAATACCGCTACTAATTAGAGCTTTAATCTCATCAACCAACCAAGCAGCTTCTGCATGGTCACTTGGTGCATCAAAGATACGAACTGGCTCACCATGACCAGCATCGGTTCGTAGATTTTTTCCAAGTCGTTCTGAATTATTAGCAATCAAATGATTTGCTGTATCCAGAATATGTCCATGTGAGCGATAGTTCTGCTCTAACTTCACCATCATGGGGTGATACTGCTTTTCGTAAAGACGCATATTTTCAACATCAGCGCCCCGAAATGCATAAATACTTTGATCATCATCGCCGACCGCAAACACTGAGCTACTACCCAAACCGCTCACATTGATGCGACTCGCATCGTGACCTGATAATAATTTGAGCCAGGCGTATTGCAAGGCATTGGTATCCTGAAACTCGTCGATCAAAATATGACGGAAGCGTTCTTGATAATGGGTGCGAATCGCTTCGCTATGTTTTAGTAATTCGTAGCTACGCAACAGGAGTTCAGCAAAATCCACTACCCCCTCACGCTGGCATTGCTCATCATAGGCTGCATAGAGTTGTGCCATCTTCGCCTGAAAATCATCGCCTACTGATAAATCTTTGGCACGCTGCCCGCGCTCTTTTGCATGAGCAATAAAGTACTGCAGTTGTTTTGGCGGGTACTTCTCATCATCAACTTTCAAACCCTTCAAAAGGCGCTTGATAGCAGAAAGCTGATCTTGGGTATCTAAGATCTGAAACGTCGATGGCAAGCCAGCTTCTTTGTGGTGCGCTCGCAATAAACTGTTGCAAAGACCATGAAAAGTGACAATCCACATACCTCGTGTATTGATCGGCAACATGGCACTTAAGCGCACCATCATCTCTTTGGCGGCTTTATTGGTAAAAGTGACCGCTAGGA
>CAIVXR010000295.1 GCA_903909925.1 uncultured beta proteobacterium
CTCACTATTGGCTTTGACTTCCATTCCAGGAGTAGCACTTCTGCAGCAGCTTGGGGCCAAAGTGCGCTCGCCATTAATTTCGACTACGCAAGCACGGCAATTACCATCAGGGCGATAGCCATCTTTAAAGCACAAATGCGGAATATCAATACCGTGGCGTTTAGCAGCCTTGAGAATGGTTTCGCCTTCATAGGAAACAATAGTCTTGCCGTCTAGCTTGAACTCTACGGTTGGTAATTCAAGTTCTTTTGGATTGGTTGGTGCGTTCATATTAGGCTACTTCTTGGGGGAAATATTTAGCAATACAACGAATCGGGTTAGGTGCCGCCTGACCGAGGCCACAGATGGATGCATCAACCATAACAGTTGCTAAGTCTTCTAAAGTCTCTTGATCCCATGATTTAGCTTGCATCAATGTTGCTGCCTTACCTGTACCAACACGACACGGCGTGCATTGACCACAGCTCTCATGCTCAAAGAAATGCATCACATTGAGCGCCATATCGCGCGCTTTGTCTTTGTCACTAAACACCATCACCGCTGCAGAACCGATAAAGCAACCATAGGGTTGCAAGGTATCAAAGTCCAATGGAATGTCATTCATAGTGGCAGGCAAAATACCGCCTGATGCTCCGCCCGGTAAATAACCGTAGAACTTGTGCCCATCTTGCATGCCGCCACAGTATTCATCAATGAGTTCTTGAATCGTGATCCCCGCTGGTGCTAACTTCACACCTGGCTTTTTGACACGACCACTGACGCTAAAGCTACGTAAACCTTTGCGATCATGCCTACCAAAAGAGCTAAACCACTCAGGGCCACGCTGCACAATGTCGCGCACCCAGTAAAGAGTCTCAAAGTTATGTTCTAGTGTTGGGCGTCCAAATAAGCCGACTTGAGCAATATAGGGAGGACGCATCCGTGGCTCACCGCGCTTACCTTCGATGCTTTCAATCATGGCAGACTCTTCACCACAGATGTAGGCGCCTGCACCACGACGCAATTCAATTGTCGGTAATGTAAATGGGGGATTTGCTTTGAGTTTGGCCAATTCTGCTTCGAGTAACTCACGGCAGCCGTGATACTCATCACGCAAATAGATATAACAAGCATCAATGCCCACTACATTTGCAGCAACCAATAAGCCTTCTAAGAAACGGTGTGGATCGCGCTCTAAATAGGTTCGATCTTTAAAAGTGCCTGGCTCACCTTCGTCAATATTGACGGCCATCAGTTTTGGCGCTGGTTGATCTTTCACAATGCGCCACTTGCGCCCCGCTGGGAAACCCGCACCACCTAGACCGCGTAAGCCAGAACTTTCCATTGCCTTGATGATGCTTTCAGCATCACGCTTGCCATCGATAATTTCTTTGGCTAAAGCATAGCCACCTTGAGCAAGATAAGCCTCGTAGCCAACATAGCCAGGCGATACTGTTTGATTCTCACCTTGAGGTGAGATGCCCTGTTCTGCTAAGGACGCTGGATCAAAATTCGCATCATCTTTAGCCATGGGCTGAGTGGTCAAATTATTTTTTACAGCAGCTTGCACTTTGTCTGTTGTTGCAAATAGCACTGGATACTGATGTACTACTGCTACAGGCGCCTGCTCGCAACGCCCTACGCAAGGAGCTGCAATCACTTTCACTTGAGGATTACCTAAAATTGCCGGGAGTTTTGCGAGTAGGTTTTGTGCACCAGCTAATTCACAGGCGATGCCGTCGCAAACACGTACAGTGATATCGGCAACGCGATCATTACCGCGCACGACTTCAAAGTGGTGATAGAACGTTGCCACCTCATATACTTCAGCCATCGGTAAATTCATCTCTTTTGCCAGAGCCACTAAATGGCGGTCATGCAATGCGCGGTACTCATCATTAAGCTTGTGGAGATTTTCAATCA
>CAIVXR010000296.1 GCA_903909925.1 uncultured beta proteobacterium
ATTGGACAGGAACTGCAGGTCAATCCTTTTATGCGCTGTGATCAAGCCGATGTGATTGCGATGGCCAAAGAAGTTTCTGCTCAAGAAAATTTACCCACGCCAGCCCATGTATTAGCAGTGGTGAGGGCTTGGAAAGACCGTTTCTGATGCGTTTGCCTATTGTGGCAATCGTGCTTGCCGTTCTTCTATCGGGATGTGCAAGTACCGGTGATTGGTCGTCCGATACATCTACCAAAGCCAATCCAAAGTCATCTAAAGCCACTCGGGTCAATCTAAAGAACCAATCCGTTAGTCAGGTTTATGCGCCTTCTGACAATTTATGGATTCGGATACGGGATGGCTTTCAGATGGAGCCCATGAACACCCCCATCGAAATTGAGCAGGTGAGATGGCTCAGCGCCAGGCCAGATTATGTCAATCGCTCAATGACACGTTCCTCACGCTATTTGTTTTACATTGTGCAAGAGGTCAATGCCCGCAATATGCCTACAGAAATTGCACTACTACCATTTGTAGAAAGTGCTTTTGTCACCAATGCTAAGTCAAGTGCAAAGGCTGTGGGTTTATGGCAATTTATGCCAGCAACCGGAAAAGATTTTCGCTTGACACAAAACGTCTTTAGAGATGAGCGTCGTGATGTATTGCAATCTACTGACGCTGCATTAGATTATCTTCAGCGCTTGCATGACCAGTTTGGTAGTTGGGAGCTTGCTTTGGCAGCCTATAACTGGGGTGCTGGCAATGTAGCTAAAGCGCAGAAACGCAATCTTGCAGCGGGCTTGCCTACCAATTACGAGAGTTTGACCATGCCAAAGGAAACGCGCAACTATGTTCCTAAACTCATGGCCTATCGCCAAATTGTTTTAGATCCACAGGCCTACGGAATTGTTTTGCCTGAACTAGAAAACCACCCATATTTTGTAGCCTTGGATGTGGATAACGATATCGATGTAGCACTTGTAATTAAGCTTGCTGAAATCCCCGAAGAAGAATTTCATAATCTCAACCCCTCGTTTAATAAGCCAGTAATCTTGAGTAATGCCAATCAACAGATTTTGTTACCGTTTGCTCATGCTGAAATCTTTCAGTCAAATCTCAAGGCTTATAACAAGCCACTCTCTACTTGGACGGCAGTAAAAGTTGCCAAAACGGAAAGCGTTGACCAGCTTGCTAAAACTCTTGGGGTAGAGGTTGATGCTCTGAGATCTGTGAATGGCATTCCAAGGGGGATGCGTGTCAAGGTAGGTTCTACCGTGCTGATACCGAAAACCAGTCGTCGTCCTGGTGACGTTTCCACTGCCATGGCAGAAAACGCAAGCTTGAGCCTTGAAAAACCCGCTCCGCCAGCCTCAAAATGCGGGAAATCAAGCAAGAGCGGTCAAAAGACAAAATGTGCCAAGACAAAAGGGGGTTCCTCAAGCAAGAATACTGCGTCTCAGCATAAATCCGCATCGACAGGAGTGGCAAAATCTGCGAAAAATACTAGTTCTGCTACCCCAAGCGCAAAAGGGGGCGCCAGCATTAAGTAAGTCAGTAACTTTGAGATTAGGTTGACCATGTCCTATAAAGCACATCATGAACGCTCGATTAAAGACCCAGATGGATTTTGGGGTGAGCAAGCCAAGTTAATTCATTGGGAAAAGCCATTTCATACCGTTCTCAATTACGACAACCCACCATTTGCAAAATGGTTTGAAGGTGGACTTACCAATCTTTGCTACAACGCAGTAGATCGTCATGCTAAAGAGCACCCCAATCAAATTGCTCTTGTTGCCGTTTCAACCGAAACCAATATTGAGAAGGCCTACACATTTCAAGAGCTCTACGAAGAAATCAATCGGATGGCAGCGATTTACAGAGCCAACGGTATTCAAAAGGGCGATCGGGTCTTAATTTATATGCCCATGATTGCAGAAGCTTGTTTTGCAATGCTCGCTTGCGCGCGAATTGGTGCAATTCACTCCGTTGTGTTTGGTGGCTTTGCTTCGCATAGCCTGGCATCTCGAATCGATGATGCAAAACCTAAAATGATTGTGACCGCAGAAGCAGGGATGCGTGGCGGTAAAGCAGTGCCATACAAGCCCCTCTTAGATGAAGCGATTGCCTTAGCAAGTTATAAGCCTGAAAAGGTCTTGCTCATCAATCGCGGTTTATCTGAATACTCCAGCGTCGCTGGCCGAGATTTGGACTATGCATCTGAGCGTCAGAAGCATTTAAATGACATCGTGCCAGTCGAATGGGTAGATGCTACGCATCCGTCATACATTCTCTATACCTCTGGCACTACTGGTAAACCTAAAGGCGTACAACGTGATACGGGCGGTTATGCAGTAGCTTTGATGTCCACCATGAACCACATTTTCTGTGGCAAGCCTGGCGAAACTATGTTTACTACCTCCGATATTGGTTGGGTAGTTGGCCACAGCTACATCATTTATGCACCACTGCTTAATGGTATGGCAACCATCATGTATGAAGGTACGCCATTGCGACCTGATGCAGGGATTTGGTGGGAGCTGGTAGCGAAATATAAAGTGTCAGTGATGTTCTCTGCGCCAACAGCAGTCCGTGTTCTCAAAAAACAAGATCCTGCTTTCTTAACCAAACATGATCTCTCATCATTGCGCACATTATTTTTAGCAGGCGAGCCATTAGATGAGCCTACTGCTAGTTGGATTCATGATGCGATCAAAAAACCCATTGTGGATAACTATTGGCAAACAGAAACCGGTTGGCCAATACTGGCGATTCAGCGGGGCGTTGAAGTGATGCCCCATAAGTTTGGCTCACCAGGCCTGCCATCTTTTGGTTACAACATGAAGTTGCTCGATGATGCTACTTCAGCAGAATTAGGCCCTGATCAGAAGGGCGTGATCGCCATTGAAGGTCCATTGCCGCCGGGTTGTATGCAAACGGTTTGGGGTGATGACAAACGCTTTGTGAGCACTTATTGGGAAACGATTCCGGGTAAGTTGATTTATTCAACCTTTGACTGGGGTATTAAAGATAAAGATGGTTATTTCTTTATCTTAGGTCGCACCGATGACGTGATCAACGTTGCAGGACATCGCCTTGGCACGCGCGAGATTGAGGAAAGCATTTCGAGTCATTCCAATGTTTCTGAAGTTGCTGTTGTTGGCATTGAAGACAAACTCAAAGGTCAGGCTGCAATTGCATTTGTAATTCCCAAAGATGCTACTAAAGCAGAGAACCTAGAAAAAGAATGCATGAAAACCGTTGATAGTCAGCTAGGCGCTATTGCACGGCCTGGCAGAGTGTATGTGGTGACAGCATTGCCTAAGACTCGTTCTGGCAAGATTGTGCGGCGTGCTTTGCAGGCGGTGGCAGAAGGTCGTGATCCAGGTGATATCAGCACGATGGAAGACCAAACTGTATTGGCTCAAATCAAGACCATCATCGAGCAAAGCGCCAAGGCCTAAAAGCCCTCAAAGGCCCAATGGGGTGGGGATTCAAGGGCTTAAGAGCAATACTGGTATCATTGCAAGGTTAAAAACTAATTAAATACCCTAGCGCTTAAAGACACTCACCTCCCGCATATACAAGCCTCGGGTTGGTCTTTTTGGGGGTTTTGAGCGTCGGATGGAGCAGGGACTGGAGATGGTTTGTCACCCTTGCTTCCTTCTTTTCCTCCCGCCGTGTTGGCCTTAGCCGACGGCACAATATTTCCCGGATTTAGCATTGGCGCCCCTGGCGAAACGACTGGTGAAGTTGTTTTCAATACTGCCTTAACTGGCTATCAAGAGATCATCACTGATCCTA
>CAIVXR010000297.1 GCA_903909925.1 uncultured beta proteobacterium
AGCGACTCTTTAAGTAGGCAGCAAAATCAGCGCTAACCTCTGGGTGGCGCAAAGCGAATTCCACTGAAGCTTTGAGGTAGCCAAGCTTGCTGCCGCAGTCATAGCGTACACCATCATATTCATAGGCAAATACAGGTTCTTGCTTCAGCATGGAAGCAATCGCATCAGTCAATTGAATCTCACCGCCTGCGCCTGGCTTCAGATTACGAATATGACTAAAAATATCTGATGACAAAACGTAGCGTCCGACAACCGCTAAGTTAGAGGGTGCATGCTTGGGTTGTGGTTTTTCGACGATGCCGTTGAGGCGATAAATGCCCTTAGTAACTTCATCACCAGATACGATTCCATAAGAACCACTCTTCGCAGGGTCGATTTTCTCAACGGCAATCACAGAACCATTTTGCTCATCAAATACTTTGAGCATTTGCTTCAATACTGGAGGTTGCCCATCCAATAGGTCATCTGCCAAGATGATAGCAAACGGCTCGTCACGCACTAATTTTTCAGCGCAGAGAACTGCATGACCCAAGCCTAGCGCTTCTGGTTGGCGGACATAGACGCAATCCACATGGCTTGGTTTGACGCTACGCACAATCTCCAAGAGAGCCTGTTTATTTTTAGCTTCTAATTCAGCCTCAAGTTCATACGCTTTATCAAAGTGATCCTCAATTGCACGCTTACTACGACCAGTAACAAAAATCATTTCAGTAATGCCGGCTGCAATAGCTTCTTCAACCGCATACTGAATCAAAGGCTTATCAACTACATTGAGCATCTCTTTTGGACTTGCTTTGGTGGCTGGTAAAAAACGTGTCCCTAAACCGGCAACAGGGAAGACGGCTTTAGTAACGGTTTTAGTGGTCAATGGCATAAGGATTCCGATCGCTCTGGATTTGCAACTGTTTTATTTCAGACGCTCTAATTGTGCAACAAGCTTCTCATGATTTTGCTCAAAGCCAGCAAGACGCTGTTTTTCTTGGGCAACAACGTCTTCTGGAGCCCGGGCTACAAAGCTTTCATTGGTCAATTTATTGCGAGCTTTGCTGATTTCATTGGCTAGGCGCTCAATTTCTTTGCCAAGGCGAATGCGCTCCGCTGCAATATCTACCTCAATTTTTAGCAGTAGCTTGAGGTCGCCAACGAGTGCCATTGGCGCTCCAGGAGCATCTTTTTCTAAGCCAGATTCATCTTGATAGATTTTGACCTCTGAGAGTTTGGCTAAGGTGAGCAAATAAGGCGTGGCTTTTTTAAGGAAAGCTTCTGGTCCGCTAATCCAAAGTGGAACTTTTTGACCAGGTGGCACTTGCATCTCACCACGCAAGTTTCTACAAGCATCCACAATCGCTTTAATCTGCGCGACCCAAGCTTCGCTTTTCTCATTAATCTTTTCTGGTTGAGAGATTGGATATGGTTGGAGTGCAATAGTTTGCTTTTCTTGTTTTGCTAAATCTTTTCCAGATTTAGGCCCAACGGTTTGCCAAAGAGTCTCGGTAATAAATGGAATCAGTGGATGCGCCATCCGCAAAATAGTTTCTAGAACGCGTAATAGCGTGCGACGTGTGGCACGTTGTTGTGCTGGAGTACCTGTTTGCAGTTGCACTTTGGCAAGCTCTAGGTACCAATCGCAATATTCATCCCAAACAAATTGATAAATGCTGCTAGCAATGTTATCAAAACGATAGTTCTCAAAGCCTTTGGCAATCTCAGTCTCAGTTCTTTGTAGCTGAGAAACAATCCATTTATCTGCTGGTGAGAAATCTAAATAGCCATCGGGACCACATTGATTGTCGCAAGGCGCAAAGCCATTCTCTTCATCACCGCCTGGGCAGTTCATCAGCACAAAGCGGGTGGCATTCCAAAGCTTGTTACAGAAGTTGCGATAGCCCTCACAGCGCTTCTGGTCAAAATTAATATTGCGACCAAGGGAAGCAAGGGATGCAAAAGTAAAGCGCAAGGCATCTGTTCCAAATGCCGGAATACCCTCCGGAAACTCTTTTTTGGTTTTCTTGCTAATGCTTTCTGCTTGCTTAGGGTTCATTAAACCCGTAGTGCGTTTTTCAATTAATTCTTCAATCTTGATGCCATCAATCAAATCAATTGGGTCTAAGGTATTGCCTTTGGACTTACTCATCTTTTGACCTTCGGCATCACGTACTAAGCCATGAACATAGACAGTATGAAAAGGCACCTTGCCAGTGAAGTGACACGTCATCATGACCATGCGTGCTATCCAGAAGAAGATGATGTCAAAGCCAGTGACTAAAACTGATGAAGGCAAGAAGTGTTTTAAAGCAGGCGTTTCTTCTGGCCAACCTAGAGAGCTAAAGGGTACGAGAGCCGAACTAAACCAAGTATCGAGAACGTCTGGGTCGCGATTGAGTTTGCCTGCATAGCCAGCTGCAGTAGCCTTAACTTGGGCCTCTTCTTCAGAGCGGGCTACGAAGATCTGTCCGTCATCACCATACCAGGCCGGGATTTGATGGCCCCACCAGAGCTGACGTGAGATACACCAGTCTTGAATATTTTCTAACCACTGGGTGTAAGTGTTAATCCAGTTTTCTGGAACAAGCTTAATGTCACCCTTAGTGACTGCGTCTAAGGCAGCGCCAGCGATCGACGAGCCAGGTTGATACTGGTTATCCGGACTGGGTTTAGACATTGCTACAAACCATTGGTCAGTGAGCATCGGCTCAATAATGGTCTGAGTGCGATCACCACGGGGCACCATGAGTTTATGAGGCTGAACTTTTTCTAATAGGCCGACTTCATCTAAATCAGAAACGATTTTTTTACGAGCAGCAAAACGCTCCATGCCTTGATAGGCAGCTGGTGCGTTTTCATTAATCTTGGCATCAAGCGTGAGAATATTAATGAGTGGTAGTTGATGGCGTTGTCCTACTGCATAGTCATTAAAGTCATGCGCTGGGGTTACTTTCACTACTCCGGTACCAAAGTTCAGATCAACATAATCATCAGCAATGATGGGGATCTGCCGGTCACATAATGGTAGGTTCACTGACTTACCGATGAGGTGTTTGTAGCGCTCGTCTTCTGGATTCACCATCACTGCAACGTCGCCCAGCAGTGTCTCGGGACGAGTCGTGGCAACGGTCAAGTAGCCTGAGCCATCTGCGAGTGGATAGCGGATATGCCACATCGAACCATCTTCTTCTTCACTCACTACTTCTAAATCAGAAACTGCAGTTCCTAAAACAGGATCCCAGTTCACTAAACGTTTGCCGCGATAAATAAGCCCTTGCTCATGTAGTCGAACGAATACCTCGACTACTGCTTTGGACATTTTGCTGTCCATTGTGAAATATTCTTTACTCCAATCAATCGAAGCGCCTAAGCGACGAATTTGACGAGTGATAGTATTGCCAGAAGTTTCTTTCCACTCCCACACTTTTTCTAAAAACTTTTCACGACCTAAGTCATGACGAGAAACTTTTTGTGCATCGAGCTGACGTTCAACTACGATTTGGGTGGCAATGCCAGCATGGTCGGTGCCAGGCACCCACAAAGTATTTTTGCCAGACATGCGTGCATGGCGAACCAGGCCATCCATGATGGTTTGGTTAAAGGCGTGACCCATATGCAGGGTGCCGGTGACATTAGGAGGTGGTAGCTGAATGGAAAAATCATCCTTGCCCTCCAGCATGGTGGCATCGGCAATACCCCTGCGCTCCCACTCTGGACCCCAGTAAGCTTCGATCGGGCCAGGCTCATAGGATTTGGCGAGTTCGTCTACTGAACTAGCTGTTAGTGAATCAGGGGTATTTGAGGCATTTGACATAAGAGGCAAATTATAATTGGGGTGATGTACTCTGACCTGCTCGCCAACCTCAATCCAGAACAGCGCGAGGCAGTAACCCTCCCGCCCGTTAATGAAAACGGCCAAGCCCAATCTGCCATGATTTTGGCTGGGGCTGGGAGCGGTAAGACCCGCGTCCTCACCACCCGTATAGCCTGGTTAATTCAAACTGGCCAGGTGTCGCCTATAGGCGTCCTAGCGGTCACTTTTACCAATAAAGCCGCCAAAGAGATGATGGTGCGCTTAAGTGCCATGTTGCCGATCAATACCCGAGGTATGTGGATTGGCACTTTTCATGGTCTTTGCAACCGTTTATTGCGAGCTCACCATAAAGATGCTGGCTTGCCATCTACGTTTCAGATCTTAGATACCCAAGATCAGCTTTCTGCCATTAAACGTCTTTTGAAGGGTTTGAAGGTAGATGATGAGAAGTACCCTCCAAAACAACTGCAGTACTTTATTGCTCATGCAAAAGAGCGCGGACAGCGAGCCAAGGATTTATCGGTAGGCGATGATTTTCAGGCGAAGATGGCGCAACTTTATGCGGCCTATGATGAGCAATGCCAGCGCGAGGGAGTAGTAGATTTTGCTGAACTCCTCTTGCGTAGCTACGAATTATTAAAACACAGCGAACCTATTCGTACCCATTATCAAGAACGTTTTCGTCATATCTTGATTGATGAGTTTCAAGATACCAATGCTTTGCAATATGCGTGGCTCAAATTGTTATCAGGCCATGATGCTAGTCGTATCAATGTGAGTGGCGCTGGAAGTAGTGCAGTGTTTGCCGTAGGTGATGACGATCAAAGTATTTATGCTTTCCGCGGCGCTGATGTTGAGAACATGCGTCTTTACGAAAAGCAGTATCACCCCATGATGGTGAAGTTGGAGCAGAACTATCGCTCACACGGACATATCCTAGATACAGCAAATCATTTGATTGCTAATAATTCAGAGCGACTTGGGAAAAATTTACGAACTGATGCAGGCCATGGTGAACCGGTCCGTATCTTTGATGCGCCAAGCGACCACGCAGAGGCTGCTTGGTTGGTTGATGAGATTAAAGCCTTAGTTAGCAGCGGTATTAAGCGTACTGAAATAGCGCTGCTGTATCGAAGTAATGCGCAGTCTCGAATAATTGAACATGCGTTATTCTCGGCAGCCATTCCCTATCGCGTCTATGGCGGATTACGATTCTTCGAGCGTGCTGAAATTAAACATGCACTTGCTTACATGCGTTTACTCGAAAATCCGAACGATGACACTTCTTTCTCACGGGTAGTTAATTTTCCAACACGTGGCATTGGTGCAAGATCCATTGAAGCATTACAAGATGCCGCCAGAAACCAACAATCCTCCTTATATACGGCTGCTTCTTCCTTAGACGGTAAGGCTGGCGCGGCTCTGGGCGGCTTCGTGCGCTTGGTAGATCACATGCGTGAAGCTACCCGTCACAACACTCTTCCCGAAACAGTTGAGTTTGTAATTCAGCACAGCGGTTTGATTCAGCACTATCTCTCAGAGCGCGAAGGGCAAGATCGTGTAGAGAACTTACAAGAATTGATTAATGCTGCAACCGCTTTTATTGCTGAAGAGGGTTACGGACAAGATGCTGCTGCAGCCATGCTTCCTGGGGAAAATGCTCCTGGCGTTGTTGAGGTATCCCCGTTAGCAGCCTTTTTGTCTCATGCTTCTTTGGAGGCGGGAGATAACCAAGCGCAAGCGGGGCAAGATGCCGTGCAGTTAATGACAGTGCACTCTGCTAAGGGCTTGGAGTTCACCTCCGTATTTATTACGGGTCTAGAAGAAGGTTTATTTCCTCATGAGAACAGTATCAATGAGCAAAATGGCTTAGAAGAAGAGCGCCGTTTAATGTATGTCGCAATTACTCGTGCTAAAGAACGTTTGTATTTGTCGCACACTCAGTCACGTATGCTGCACGGCCAAGTGCGCTACAACATGCCATCCCGTTTCTTAGAAGAATTACCCTCTGAATCTTTGAAGTGGCTCACGCCGAAGGCAAAAGATGCGCGCTGGGGTGGAAGCACTAAATCTGGGGCGACCTGGCAGGATGGTTATACCCGCCAGCGTGAATATGAATCCAATGATTTCTTTGACTCTGGTAGTGAACGTCCAAGACCGACAAAGCGAGTTGGCTCAGCTTCAACTGAAGTGAAAAGATTGGCTTCGCCACCGCGGGGAAGTTATCCTTTTTCGATTGGTCAAAATGTGTTTCATACCAAATTTGGTGAAGGGCGCGTGACAGGCTTAGAGGGAGTGGATGCAGACGCACGAGCCCAAGTGAGTTTCAAGCGTCATGGCGTGAAATGGTTACAACTGAGTATTGCCAAGCTTGCTGCTATTGATTAGCTTGAAACCTCAGTTGATGCTTAAGCAGATGGAATAACTTCATCTTCTGTGAAGCAAGCTTTCCACGTTGCATAGAAAGAGCAGTGCATTACAGTCAGGCCCGCCATAGAGATGGGCGCAATGATGAAAGAGGCAGCCTGACCTAAATCCATTGCATCAAAAATCATTCCCACTGTTAGTGGAATGGCAATCAAAATAACACCCCAAATTGACAGATAGGCAAAGAATGCTGCCTTATTAGTCCAGGAAGCTAAGAAGCTAGAAAAGAGTGCTTGAGCAACCGGCATCTCTTCCCAGGCGATTAGAACGGGTGAGAACCACATCAACATAGCTACTGGAATATAGAGAATTGCTCCAAAGAGCAGTACCAAGTAAATTTGACGAAGGGCCTCGGGGGTAATTGGCTTATCACTGGTCATTAATGGAATCAATAATTCAAAATCAACTATGAGGCTTAATGCAAAGCTGAGAAGCAAAATCAGAGCCGCGTATACGATACCCAATTGCAAGATACGTCTTCGTACGAGGGCGCCAGACTTCAGTGCGATCAAATACACCATCGGACTGATGCGCTCCTTTTGAATGGCCTGGCGACAAGCCGTCATAAAACCTACCGCTAGTGTTGGTGTGAGAAGCAACACAGCAAACACACCAATCACCGGAATAATGACTGCTAATTGAGCAGCAAAGATATACATAAAGACTAGCATCAAGAAGCCTAATGGATTCTGTTTGAAGAGCCAAATACCCTGTCTGAT